>JAGCZN010000136.1 GCA_017959995.1 Clostridia bacterium | reverse complement strand
TTTTCAAAAACGTTTTTTATAAACGCGGTGGGATAATGGATGCAATCGACGTATCTGTAAAAACCCTTCCAGCGGGATCGGTAAACGGCGTTGTTCAGCGCGTCGAAATGCTGAAGTTTCAGGTGCGCGGTAAGATTTTCCGCCTGAAAATGAAAGCCCGCCGTTACGGGTATTCCCGCTTCTTTGGCAATGCGAACGGCTTTTTTCCCCACGCTGAACGGCAGCATTATATGAACAGCGTCTGCCCCGTTTATTGCGGCGCGCAAAACGTACTCGTCTGGTTTGGCGAGAACGACGCCGTTCTTTTCAAAATATCCGTTCAGCGGACCGAAATTTCTTTTGGGTATTACGTAAAAGCCGGGAACGGAAAAATATTCCCCGTCCGGACAAACTACCCTTACCGAATGGCCTCTCTCTTTAAGTCCGCGTATCAAGTTCATGGCGGCTATGGTCGTGCCGTTGTTTTCACGGCCGAGAACGTCGCATATCACCGTAATAAGCATAATATACCTCTTAATTGTTTTTCCCCAATCCGTAAATTAAATACCCGTTAAAATAATGATAACCGAAAAAGGAAAAACAAGCAAGAGAGTTGCAGAGAAATAAATTCTACTTGTATCAAAAAAATAGAGAGAATGTTTTTTTTGCTCTACCCATACGAGAATACGCCCTTTTTCACAAAAAAGTTGCCTTATATTTTTATATATGTTATAATATGGTTATGGACGACGTAAAAAGAATTATTGCGAAAAATTTGCAGGAATTGCGAAAACAGCATAATTTAACCCAGGCGGAACTTGCCGATAAACTCAATTATTCGGATAAATCCATATCGAAATGGGAACACGGAGAGTCTCTTCCGGATATAGAAGTTCTTTGTTCCCTTGCGGAAATGTACGGCGTTACAGTCGATTTTTTAACGCACGAAGGAAGCGCGGAGGAAAAGGCAAAATACGTAAAAACCGACAGGAAACTCGGCGATAAAATAGCAATAGCCGGCCTTATGGTAACGGCCGTATGGTTCGTTGCCGCGGTGATCTACATATATATGATGCTGATAGTAAACTATTCCGCGTGGACGGTTTTTCTGTGGGCGGTGCCTGCCTCAATGATAGTTCTCGGCGTGGTGAACGCCCGCTGGGGAAAACGGCTTTACGGACTGATAGTGAATTCGGTTTTCGTTTGGTCGGCGCTTTTGTCGGCGTGTTTTCAGTTCGTTTCCTACAACCTTTGGGCTATGCTTATAATAGGTTTGCCCATACAGGTGGCGATAATTCTGCTTTACAGAATCAAAAAATAACCGCCGTTACCGCGCGCCGAACATAAACCGACTGAAACGACCGCATATATTTTTCGGTGGTTATTTTTGCGATAAATATTTGCTTTAATAACTACTTTCCGTTATAATCATTAAGGACATTATGGACTATATATATCAATTCGACGTAGCCGCTATCGCGCTGACATCGCTCGTTTTTTTAATATACGTATTCGGAAAGAACTATCCTACGAGAACGCGTACGGTTTTTTTGGAACTTATGGTGTGCACTCTCGTGGCCGCCGCGCTGGATATCGCGTTCAATTTCACCATGAAAGACGCGGACGTTCCCGTTTGGGTAAACTATATCATAAAAGCGCTGTTTCTTATAAGCGATAACTTTTGCGTACAGTTTTTCTATCTTTACGTGTTGTCCGTAACGAAAGGCGGCGGATTAAAGAAGATAAGCGCTAAAGCAAACCGCATTTTCGCGGTATGCACGATGGCATTTATAGCAATTCTTATCGGTACTACGCCATTTACTCATTTTATTTTTTATTTCGAAAACGGCGCGTACGTGCGCGGCGGCGCATATCTCATACTACATACGATAACCGCCGTATCGCTCGTTTACAGCGTAGTTATATTTTTCTGTTACAGAACGACGTTGAGCAGGTTTCAGATAGTTGCCATAGCCACGTTTATATCAGGCGTTATAGGATCCGTGGTATTCCAACTCTTTTTCCCGGAGTGGCGATTGTCGCTCTTCGCGAGCTCTTTGGGAACTGTTCTCCTTTACGCCTCTTTGGAAAAGCCTTCGGACTATATGTATAAAAACACGGGTTGCTATAACAAATCGGCTTTTTTCGATTACATTTACGAGCACGCGATAGAAAAGTTCCACGTTGTTATAATACGCCCGAATAACGCGGATTATCTCGGAAGAATGCTTTCGCCGGAAACTTGGGGAGTAACCGTAAATAACCTGATAAACGATCTTCATATCGCGTTCGGAAGGAAAAACGTGTTCCATCTGGACGGGCTGTGCTTTGCCGTGATAACGCGTGGAGATCCGCAAAAAGAAGTTATTTCCCGCACTGTAAAAGTTTCTTCGGACGAAAACGAAACCGCATCGAATTTCCAGTTCTGCATATTGCCGTTCCCTGAATTATCCGACGATATGAACAGGATACGCGAAACGGTAAACCACGTAATACACAATCCTCAAAAATATACCGACACCGTTTACACCGTAACTCCCGGCGAACTTGCCAAAAGCGACAGGGAGATAATGGTTCTGAACGCCGTAAGAAGGGCTCTTTCGGAAGGCCTTTTGCAAGTTTACTATCAACCTATATTCGAAACGAAAACGGGGCGGTTTGCGTCTGCCGAAGCACTAATCCGCTTAAACGATAAAAACCTCGGCTTCATATCGCCGGAAGAATTTATTCCCGTGGCGGAACAAAACGGCCTTATCATACAGGTGGGCGAATTCGTGTTCGACTCCGTGTGTTCCTTCTGGTGCAAAAACAATCTTGCGGATATGGGCGTTTCTTTTATCGAAATAAACCTCTCCACCCTGCAATGTATACAGAGAAACCTTTCCACCCGCCTTGTAAAAATAATGAACAGACACGGCATAGACACCCGCTGTATAAACCTTGAAATTACCGAAACCGCTTCGGCGGCAAACCACGCGGTAATGCTTAAAAACATGCAGTCGCTTATCGGCGTGGGCGCCTCTTTCTCGCTTGACGATTACGGCACGGGATATTCCAACATAGATTACCTCATATCCCTGCCGGTGGAAATAGTAAAAATCGATAAGAGCATTTTGTGGAAGGCCATGGAAAACGAAAATTCAAAAACCATTCTCGTACACACGCTGAAAATGATGCACGACCTTGGAATGAAAACCGTTGCGGAGGGCGTTGAAACTCAGGAAATGGTAGACCTTCTTCAAAGCGTTGGCTGCGATTATTATCAAGGTTTCCTGTTCTCGCGCCCGCTGCCGCCCGACGAGTATCTGGAATTTATCAAAAGACGTTCGGTCGGTTAAAGCGCGGCGATTTTGCCGAAAAATACGGGAAAAAGAAAGCGAACCTCATCAGGTTCGCTTAAAATTTGCCCGCATTATATTAAAACGCTTATACTATGCCGTGAGCCATCATCGCCTCGGCAACTTTTTCAAACCCCGCAACGTTCGCGCCCAAAACGTAATCGCCTTCCGCGCCGTAACGCCGCGCCGCGTCGTCAATATTGCGGTAGATGTTTATCATAACGTTTTTAAGTTTCGCGTCAACCTCGTCAAACGACCAGTAAAGCCGCTGCGAAGACTGCGCCATTTCAAGAGCGGAAGTTGCAACGCCGCCGGCATTCGCGGCCTTTGCGGGAAGGAAAACCACGCCCGACGCCTTTCCGAAAACTTCCATAGCTTCCAGATCGGAAGGCATATTCGCGCCTTCGGAAACGTATTTAATCCCGTTTTTCACAAGTAAACGCGCGTTTTCGCCGTTTATTTCGTTCTGCGTGGCACAGGGCAGGGCAACTTCGCACGGGATGGCCCATATACCCCTGCAACCTTCCGTATAAACCGAACCTTTAACTCTTTCGGCATATTCTTTTATTCTGCCGCGCTTAACTTCCTTTATATCGCGTACCGTTTCTATATCAATTCCGTTCGGATCGTAAACGTACCCGTTGGAATCGCTCATGGCAACGACCTTTCCCCCGAGTTCAAGCGCCTTTTGGCAGGCGTATATGGCAACGTTGCCCGAGCCCGAAACAACCACGGTTTTACCCTTGAAGGAATCGCCGCGCGCCCTCATTGCCTCTTCCGTGATGTAAACGAGTCCGTAACCCGTGGCCTCTTTTCTGGCAAGAGAGCCGCCGTAGGACAACCCCCTGCCCGTAAGAACGCCTACGTGTTCGTTTTTCAGCCTTTTATATTGGCCGAACAGATAGCCTATTTCCCTTGCGCCCACGCCTATATCGCCGGCGGGAACGTCGGTATCCTGCCCGATGTGGCGAAAAAGTTCGGTCATAAAACTTTGGCAAAATACCATTATTTCATGGTCGGACTTACCCTTCGGATCGAAATCCGAACCGCCTTTTCCGCCGCCTATCGGAAGACCGGTAAGCGAATTTTTAAGTATTTGTTCCAGCCCCAAAAACTTGATTATCGACAGGTTTACCGAAGGGTGAAAACGCAGCCCCCCCTTATACGGGCCTATCGCGCCGTTGAACTGCACCCTATAACCTTTGTTTACCTGAATCCTGCCTTTATCGTCAACCCACGGCACGCGGAACAGAATAACCCTTTCCGGCTCCACGAAACGTTCGAGAAGCGCCGCTTTTTCGTATTCGGGGTGCTTTTCTATAACCGCTTCAAGGCTGGTAAGAATTTCGGTAGCCGCCTGATGAAACTCTTTTTCACCGGGGTTTTGCTTTTTTAGCCTTGCCAACACTTTATCTACGTATTTCATATACACGCTCCTTGAAATTTTTATCCCGTTAACATTATATATGCAAGGCGATTTTTTGTCAACGCCGTGAAGGGACTTTAACGGAATAAATCGGAACGTTCGAATCTTCTCACCGCTTCCGCCGCTGCGTTTTCCGTTGCGAACCCGGAAAAACGGAAAAAACCCTCTCCCGCTTTTCCGAAGCCGCTGCCCGGCGTTCCCACGACGCGGCAACCCGAAAGAAGCCCGTTGAAAAACTCCACCGACGACAAATTTTTAGGGCACTCTATCCAAACGTAAGGGGAAAGTTCGCCGCCCGTATGCCATATTCCGCGCGCTTTGAAAAAAGCCGTAAAAGCGGCGGCGTTTTTTTTATATATTTCCACCGCGGGGCCGCATTCCGTTATACCGCGTTCGGAAAGAGCCGCTTCGGCGGCGCGTTGAATTACGTAGGATACGCCGTTGAATTTTACGGATTGTCTGCGCTTCCACAGGGCTGAAACCTGCGATTTACGGCACTTAAGTTCTTTCGGAACGACCGTCCAGGAGCATCTTAACCCCGTAAAACCCGCAGATTTGGAAAAACTGCCGAACTCCGCGCAACACTCACGCGCGCCGTCTATTTCGAAAACGGAAGAGGGAACGCCAACGCCGGCAAAAGCCGAATACGCCGCATCGAAAAGAAGCGCCGAACCCGTTTCAAGGGCAAAATCCACCCACTCTTTAAGGCCGTCGTGACCGTATGCCGCGCCGGACGGGTTGTTCGGAGAACATAAGAAAATAAGGTACGGCTTTTTTTCAACGCCGCGCGGTGAAGGAAGAAAACGGTTTTGCTTGTTTCCCCGTACGAACGTTACGCGGTTTCCCCTCAATACGGAAGAATCGGCGTAAACGGGATAAACGGGATCGGTTATAAGAACGTCTGCCCGCCCGAAAATATCGGGAAAGGACGAAGTGTCGCTCTTGGCTCCGTCGCCTATAAAAATCTCGTCGGCGTCGATTTTCACGCCGCGTTTTAAGTAACGGCCGGCTATCGCCTCTTTGAGAAACGGATACCCGCCTTCCGGCGGATACCCCTTAAATCGCGCGTTATCGCCCATTTCAAGCGTAGCTTTGACCATAGCTTCAACCACGACGGGAGGAAGCGGAAAAGCTACGTCGCCCACGCCGAGATTTATCACTTCGCCCCCGTTTTCCGTTAAGAATTTTTGGGTTTTTCTTCTTACTTCGGTAAAAAGGTAATTCTTTTCAAGCGCGGAAAATTCCCGCGCGGCGGGTACCTTTATCATATATACAATTCCCCCCTGAACGCAAATTCGGCGTCGCCTTCGAGAATAAGCGAATAATCTTCCCCCACGGTTACTTCAACTTCTCCTCCGGTGCACGTTACCTTTATCTTTCCGAACGGTAAAATACCGCTTCTCACGGCGGCGCACGCCGCCGCGCACGCTCCGGAGCCGCAGCACAGGGTTTCTCCGCTTCCGCGCTCTATCACGCGCATTCCTAACCCCGCGCCGCTCGCCACGGCGAATTCCACGTTTACACCGAACGGAAAAAAATCCGAATTCTGAAGTTCCCGCGCTACCCTCGGCGCGTTGAAATCAAAATTTTCAACAAACGCCACGGCGTGAGGATTGCCCGCCGAAACGGCGGTAAAGGTATATTCTCTACTTTCAAACGGCATTGTAAAAACGCTTACGCTTGGCAGGTTTTCCGCAAGAAACGCCGCTTTTCCCATAAAAACGGCCACTTTTCCCGAAGCGTAAACTTCGGCTTTTCTGACGCCTGAAAGAGTTTCTACCAGAAAAACCGCGTTGCCTTTTCTTTTTCCGTAAAGATACTTCGCCACGCATCTCAAAGCGTTGCCGCAGGTGGCGCCTTCCGTTCCGTCGGCGTTGTAAATTCTCATACCGCAATCGGCAATTTCGGATTCGGTTATAAGCACGAGCCCGTCGGCGCCTACGGAAAAATGCCTTCTGCTAACTAAAACGGCGATCCTTTCGGGATGAGGCGTAAAAGTTTTGCGTGCGTCGATAAAAACGTAATCGTTTCCGTTACCGTGCATTTTGAAAAACTTTATTTTTTCCATATCTTATTATATGCCGCGCGCCCGCCGCGGTGCAACCTGCGTTTGCGGCAAATTTCCGCCCGTATACCGGCGGCGTTACGTAACGTGCGTATTTCCACGCCCCCGGGCGCGGCGAGAGGATTTTATCGTAAAAAAAAAGAAGTTACGAAAAGTAACCTCTTTGAAAAACGCATTCCGCAAAAAACGAAAACGATAAGCGGTTTTATAACGCGCCGCTCAATTCGCCGCGATTTTAGCCTGTTCGGAAACGTTGCCGTTTTCTTCTTTGCCAAGACTTATCGCCGGCGAATACAGATAGCCCTGATAACAATCGCAACCTATTTCGTGCAGCGCGGCGCGCTGGTCTTCCGTTTCCACGTATTCAGCCAGAACGGTAAGGTGTATACTGTCCGCAAGACGCGTTATGGATGAGATTATCTCCTTACAATTCTGGTGGGTGAACAATCCTTTGACGAGCGAACCGTCGAGTTTTATAACGTTGAAAAGATTTTCTTTAAGATAATTCAAAGACGTTTGCCCCATGGAAAAATCGTCTATGGCGAGTTGCAACCCGAATTGACTGAAAGCGCGGAGCGCGTTTATCGTTTCCTCGTCGAAAGACAGCGCTGCCTGCTCGGTAATTTCAAGGCAGATATTCTTACCCTCGAACGGATCTTTTGCGTTAAGCTTCTGGAAGAACTGCAGATATCGCGGCGTTATTACGGTTGTTCCGGTAACGTTTATGGATACCTTTACGCCTTCGCCGTAACGTTCGATAATCCGCGGGCGGTCCTTAATCGCCTGCAAAACCACAGCCTCTTCGAGTTCGGGCAGGAAACCGCCTTCCTGCGCAAGTTTTACGACTATCGGCGGATAAAGCGTGCCGTAATCGGGATGTTGCCAGCGGAGAAGGGCTTCAACGCCTATGCAATGCCCGTCGTAATGGTATTGCGGCTGATACGCAAGAATAACGCCTTTCGATAAACCGTGTTTCAATTCGGCGCATAACGCCCTTGCGAATTCGCCGTAAACGTTCTTTTGTTCTATAAGCTGATAGCCGGCAAGCGCCTGTTCGTTCCGGCGGAAATAATCCACGAACAAATCGTATTCTTTGCGGTATCTTTCCTTATCGCGCTTGTCGAGAAGGCGCACGAACGGCAGATAAATAAGAACGCCCACCACCACGTTCACAACCTGTAAAACGCTGCCCGCAACCGATCCCGTGGCGCTGAAACCGCCGAGAAGTATCGGCGTAGTCCATTCCACGGCGCCCGTTATCGCGGGAACGATATTCATGGCTATCGCAAAATACGCAACTGAATAACACACCAAAGGAACGGCAACGAACGGAATAAGCATTACGGGGTTGAAAATGATGGGCAAGCCGAATACCATCAACTCGTTTATGTTGAAAAGCATCGGAAAAGCCGCCGCATAACCAAGCCCGCGGCGCGCTCTATTCTTTGAAAATATAAGTATCGCGATAAGCAGACATATAGCCGAGCCGCAACCGCCCATAAGCACGAAGCAATCGAAAAATTCCTTCGTTAAAATGGCCGAGGGGATTTCGCCGGCCGCAACCGCCGCCTGATTCGCGGCAAGCCCCGGCGCGAAATACGTTTGCATAACGCTTTCCAGCGTATCGCTGCCGTGAATACCGAAAAACCACAATATAGAAGAAAGAAATACGAAGAAAAATCCCTTAAAGAAACCCGTTTGACCGATCGAGAACAATTTATCGAACGCTATGGATATAAGCGTTCGGAAAGAATCGACGCGGAAAACGAAAACTATCACCGTATTGAACGCCGCAAATACGGTTGCCGTCAACGCGATCGGCGCGAGGACCGAAAGCATCTGGTTGAAATCTCTGTCCGCGCCGGAAGAGTAAAACCTGCGCTGACGGCGGAAGGCAAGAACGTCGTACAGGCGTAAAAACAACGCCGTAGCGCCTATGCCCGTAAGAATCGCAAGGAATACGGATTTCGGACCTACGCTGTCCGTACCGAACGTGGGCAGATATACGCCCGCAAGAATCGCAAAAGAAAGCAGCGAGGCAATCATTGCGGCGATATCCGGCGACGAAGCGTTGGATTTGGTTTTGATATGTACGTACGAACGGCTTACGGATGCCGTCATATACAAACTGAGAATACCGAAAGTCGCGTTAAAAATAAAATCCAGACACGACGGTATCAGTCCGTTTGCGAAATTTGCGAGAAATTCCTGATACGCCTTAATTGGAAGAGTTTTGATAAGCAGCGCAAACGCGCCTATTATAAGAACCGGCGTTACGGTGAGCAACCCGCCCCGTATCGTGCGGATTATGGTAATTTGCTCCACCTTTTCCATAAAATTTTTCACTTTGTCTCTGAAAGACATTTTTACAACCGTTTTTTCAGCCATATTATCCGTCTTTCCCCTCCGAAAGTTGTCAATAAAGTCGATATTGGTTCTGCATTAAAAATACGTCTGTCTTATATAATATCATATTTACAAAAAAAAATAAACAAATTGGTACAGTTTGACCCGTTAAAATTATTTTTTCGTAAAAAAAAGGGAACCGCCCGAAATTGCCGGCAATACTTTCATAGTGTCAGCGAAAACGCCCCCCTCAACCTTTACAAATACGATCAAAAGTTGTATAATGAACGTACGAACTCGATATCGGCGGCAGGAATACCGTTACCTGCCGTCATCACCCGAGAGTTATCTCGTGGCGGTAGCAGATAGTCTGTGATCAACTGAAAAATTGAAAAATCAAAAAGGAGATTTATCAATGAAATTTACAAAGAAAACGTTTTTAGGCGTAATAATGGCGGCGGTAACGGCGCTTGCCTTTGCTTTTGCCTTGAAGACACCGCTTGCGACATTTGCCGGCGAACCTGAAGCGGAGATCACCGAGGTCGGTACGTGGAACGAGCTGCTGAACGCCGTAAATTCCGACAGGACCTACATCAAGCTCACGAACTCGATAAACGACGAAGTTCCCGACGACGAGCTTCCCACAAAGCACCGCCTTGTGTTTGACGGCGGCGTTGATTACGTTCTTGATCTGAACGGCAATCATTTGGGCGTATATAACTACGAAAATGAGTTTTATTCCGGTCAGTTCTCCATGATCGCCGTGTCAAACGGCTCGAATATCGAGATCAAAAACGGCTCAATTACCTTTACAAACTGGTATTCAAAGAGTGATCGGCAATCCAGGGGCGTCGTTTCCGTAACAGGTGACTCTAAGCTTATTGCAACAGACGTGGATATGTATAACGGTTATACAGGCACGACGGTTTACGCTACCGATAATGCACAGGTGACGCTTGACGGCGGCGATTATACCGTAACAAACGGCTTTGCCGTATATCTTGAACGCCAGGCTTCTCTTACTCTGGACGGAGGCGTTTGGATAGGCACCCGGGTCGGTGACAGCACGGCTACCGTCTACGTGGACGGCTATGGCGCGCTCTATTCCGAGAGCACGGGAGAACTTATTGTCAATAATGCTTATTTCAACACAGGTATACAGGTTCACGAATCACAGGTCGACGCGTTTTCCGTCGCCAACCACGAGCTTACGATCAACGGAGTGAAGCAAGCAGAGAATATATATTTTTCCGATGCTGGCAATCAGTTTTCGGCAATAAACGCCGGCAAGGACTATTATTGGTATAAAACCGGATATTCGCGCGCTCTTTATAAAATCGAAAATCCTTTGTTCGCAAACGCTGTAAGCGTTATCTCTTACGATAAGAAATATCCCGTAGATATTCAGAACGGAATCGCCACAGTCGGCGGCAGCGCCGTAACTGAGGTTTGCTACGGGCAGACCGTCACCATAGTCGCAGATCCTGCCGAGATCGGTATGGAGTTTATTCGTTGGGATACGAATGGCGTCGAGCTTGCAGACTATTATAGTGCCTCAACCACCTTTACCATGCCTTCCGCACCCGTATATCTCGCGGCTTATTACGGTAAGGAAACCATCAAATCCGTGAATATTACCGTAGGCGATATTGTTGCAGGTAATAAGGCGTACGAAACCGAGATCATCATTGACGGCGACGTAACGCTTTCAACGCTCGAATGGTACGTAGACCTGATCAAGATGGAAGAAAACAATGTTTTCAAGCCGGGTAAAACTTACGAAGTGAAAATGCTCGTTTATCCTTCCGATGAATATAAATTCGCGGATACCGTGACGGCGAACGTCAACGGAAAGAACGCCACCGTCAATTCATACTCCAGTTATGCGATTATAGATTATACGTTTGATGCCCTTGCGGGAAATCCGTTCCCCGTCGTCTATAACAACTCTACCGCTAAGCTCGGTATAGGCGGCTTGCTTGAACTTGATACGGCGCTTATGTCGTCTCAAAACAATGAATTCAAGACGGCGTTCGATGCCGGCACTGTCACTTACCAATGGTACAAGGACGGCGAGGCTATCGAAGGTGCAACGAGTGCTGTGTACAATTTTACTGCAGAAGATAACGGAAGCATCTTTTACATAACGGTAACGGCAGGAAACAAAACCGCATGGGGAGATAATTACAAATGCTATAACTATTTATATCAAATATATCTCAACGCAAGCGACTTCGTCGCAGGAGGAAAAGCGCCGCAGATCTCCTCTGCAACACCCGGCGCATCAATCGATCCCGAAAGCCTGTTTATTTGCGAGGGTTACGGTCAGCCCGAACTTGATATTCAAAAGAAGGTTTTGATTCCCGGAAAAACCTATCTTGTTGTCGGTACTCTCGTGCAGACAGGAGATGCGGATATTCCATACCAGGCAAACGTTTACGTAAATGATACGCTTATGGATGACACGGTTAACGCCTATAGTCGCTTCTTCTATAAATTCACCGTTCCTGAGGCAGATTATCCCGTATATTATACGGCAAACGGTGAAATAGGCATTGGAGTTACACTGACGGTTGACGTGGAGAAGATGCGCAACGAAAGCGCCACGTTTAATCACGCTTATGAGGTTGCAAATCCCACGTATCAAACGGTATTTTATCAGTGGTATAAGAACGGTGAGGCTATCAATGGCGCAACAAATCCCTCTTACACCGTAAAAACCACCGACAGATATAGTTTCATCAACTGTAAGGTCACTCTCGTTGACGGCAAATACGGCATTGGCGAGCAGTATGAGATCACCAACGCCGTCACGGTTTTCAACGTTCAAATGCCTTACCCAAAGAACGGTGAAACAAGAATTGAAAAGAGTGATGTTTCCGTCAGCGAAGCAAACATATCGGGTATTA
>JAGCZN010000135.1 GCA_017959995.1 Clostridia bacterium | reverse complement strand
GCACGCCGAAAGCGCGATTATAAACGCCGCAAACCTGTTGACTTTCAGTTTTGAAAGCAGAAAGTAAACGGCAGTCGCCAAAAATCCGATATGCAGTCCCGATACGGCGAAAATATGCGCCACGCCTACCGAACGGTAGGCGTCGACGGTTTCTGCGGTCATATAGTCGGAATTGCCCGTAAGCATAGCGTACGCCACGGAAAACTCTTCCGAACCAAGCCCCGCTTTCAAAGCGTTTCCTATAAAAATATTGAATTTCTGAAAACCGTTCGGCTTACTGTCCGTAATCGAAACGTCCGCCGCGTCGACTTCGCACGAATATTTCAGTTTGCGCGTTAGCGCGCCGGCGGCAAATCTGCCGTTATATATAAGCGAACGGTCGCGCACTACGGCGGTAAATTCCAGAACGTCGCCGAGAGTGTAGTTGTTTTCGCCGTACACGGTAGCCAAAAGGCTATAACGGCTTTTACCCGTTATAGCACCGGAAAAGTTTACGTCAATCAGCAGAACCAGCGCGTAGTTTTCGTTTTCGCTTATTTCGTTCACTTTGCCGGAAACGTTTAAAACGTGTCCGCCAAGGTCCGCCTTTTTGTAATCGTTCGCTACGCGGTAAAACCCTATACCGCCCGTAAGTGCGAAGACTATGAAGAGAATAACGGACAGCGCCCTGCCCGCGCCTTTGAATTTCGCCGAAGAGAAAAAGATAAATATTACCGAAAGAAAAACCGCCGCGCAAGCGGATACGATTGCGCCGAAAACCGCGTGCGTTAAAATACAATATGAAAACAGTATTCCCGAAACGGTTGCAAAAAGTGCGAACGCCGTCGGTCTGAAATTAACGATACTTTTCATCCTGCGTTTTTCCGTATGTACGGATAAAATATAAAACAAAACGACAAAAAAGTCAACTCGAACTATTGCAAAACGTTAAAGTTTTTGATAAAATAATTACGAAAAGGTTGCGTTCCGCCGTTTTCAAAGGCAGAATCGCAAAAGCCTTCGCGGTGCGATAGGAAAGGTCAAAAAAATCCACAAATTTCTATTAAGAAGTCGTCGTCTTTTTCGTGGAAGCGGGGCTTTCCGTCCGATAATTTTGCGGACAAAACGGAAAGATGCGGAAGCGATAGCGCGATATTCGCCCGTTATAAATCGGGTTATATTTTCCTTTCCGTCGGCCGACGCAGGCGATTTTTTTGATACCGTGCGTAATTGCTTGCAAAAGCATTACGTTTATGATAGAATATTTTCCGTCGTACGAACAAAAAAGAAAACGATAAAAAAGATTTTGCAAGGCAAAAGATTTTTATCGTAGAGAAGAAGCCCGCCATAAGGCGAAAAAATGAGATTTTATCTCATTTCAAGTTAAAAGGCGGTGCAAAAAAGGGCTCCCGAAAAAGATTGCGTAGCCAAGATTTTTCGGGAAGAGGAGGAGTTCGGCGTAAAACGTAGCAATAACTTTTAAGTTATTGCAAGCCAAAAGCCGAAACGACGACGAGGCCTCATGGTCAAGCGGTTAAGACGCCGCCCTCTCAAGGCGGAATCCGGAGTTCGATTCTCCGTGGGGCTACCATAAATAAAACCACTCTTTTCGGAGTGGTTTTATTTATACCCCGTGGAGAAGCGAACGTAGTTCGGTCGTCTTTGACGGACACCCCTGACGGGCGAAGTCTTGCCGAGAGTTCCCTTTTAAGGGTTTCGGCAAATTCTCCGTGGGGCTACCAACGATAACCCACCCTGTTCAGGGGTGGGCTAGTGTGCAACGAAAACAAAAGCGGGAATTACGCCCGCTTTTTTCGCGCCTTTTTTATCGGCAGGAATATAACGTATATTACCGCTTTTTATTTCAGATAAAAGGTATAACGTGCGTTGCCGCTTAAATCGTAATCCGGCGACAGCGTGTTATGATAAAGAAATCTTATATCCAAACGCTCTTTCCAGAAACCGAACTCCGCATAGTTTTCCTGTTTTACGAAAACGTCTACCGTACAACCGTTTTCACCGATAACGGGGTTAAGAGATTTTGCGTATTCTAAAACCGTTTTGAGTTCAGCAGCGCTGTCTATTACCAAATCGTAGTCCGTTTCGTTATACGTAAAAGTAATGTTTTCGAAAATATTGAATTCCGTCGTTGCCGCATAATCCGCGTAATCTGCCGACGTGTAGCCGCGCTCGGTCTTTTCCGCGTCGGTTATCATAAACGAACCGTAAGAAAACACTTCTCTGGTATCCACGTGCACGTCGGCGTGCGTTGCGTCGACGACGTACCACTCGCCGCCTATCATTACCCTGTTCCACGCGTGCATATTGCCCGTTAAGAGTATCGCGGGGATACCTTCCAGCCCCGCCATTATGATAAGCGCTTTGGCGTATCCTTCGCACACCGCTTTAAGATTGTCGAACACGCCTTCGGCGTACCAGGCGTCGTATTCGCTCGCCTTTAATTCTTCGTTTTCCCGCAACTCGTCAGCCGCAAAATTGTCGTACTGAACGTTAAGCGCAAGCCATTCGTAAATAGCGCGCAATTTCGTTATATCGTCCATCTCGTCCGAAATTATCGTTCGCAAAACCGCTTTCGCCTTATTTAACACCTTTTCAGCCGCCGAACCGACCGTGCATTGCGGTTTATACCCGTTGGAAATTGCCCAGCGCAACTGTTCGCTGTTCGTTATGTTCGGCAAAACCTTGTTCGCGGAATTTATTTTAAACCCGTCGTAATCTTCGGCGCGCTCACTCTCAATAACCATTTTAAGCGCGTATTCGGTCTGCGCTTTAACGTGTTCTTTTTCTATATCGAAAGTCTTGGTTGCAAGCGTATCGGCGTCGGTTTCGGTTATCCGATAACTGCCCGTTTTGCCCGAATAACCTACCGAAGCCGCGTGCCCGATAATCAAATGCGCACTGCTTTCGTACAGCTCTCTCGCTTTTTCGTACTCGCTGTAAAAATCGTCCGCGGAATATCTTATAGTCAAATCGATTTTAGTCTTTATGCCGTAAAAATTCACGTATTCTATAAACGCGGCAAGCATCTCTAAACTATTTACATTGAGACCGTGAAAAAACGAATTCCGCGCGTTTTCAAATGTTTCTAAATATCTGTAAAACCTTATATTATCGGTAAAATAACTTTCGCCTTCTCCGATATTTTCGTCTTCTCCGACACCGCCCGCTTCCCCGCCTTCGCCTTCACTGCTCGGCGTATCGTCTATGATTTCCGTATCGGTGTAGTCGAAAGGCACGGAAAGTCCGTGTTTGGAAAATTCGCACGCCGCACCGCCTACGCTTACGGCTAAACAAAGAATAAATATCAGAAAGACCGATAATAATTTCTTTAAACTTTTCATAACGCAATACCGCTGACTTTTTATATTGTTTTATATATTATAATACTCTCGTTTCCGATTTGTCAAGGCGGGCGTGCAAGCGAATTCCGCGAATTCGTAAGGAGCAAATGAAGTTTGCGACGGAATAGCGATTGCTTTCGGCAACTGCCGTCAATCGCGTCACCGCTGGCCGTAGGCCAGCCTTTGTGCCGTTTTTCGGCACAAAGAAAAAACCTATGTACACTTTTGTGTGCATAGGTTTTGGTTTGGTGGAGATAAGCGGATTCGAACCGCTGGCCTCCTCGTTGCGAACGAGGCGCTCTACCAACTGAGCCATACCCCCGATTTGTCAAATTCCGTTTCCCGTTCCGAAATTACTTTCCTATTATATAATCTTTTCAGGATTTTTTCAACTGTTTTTATCACTTATTT
>JAGCZN010000134.1 GCA_017959995.1 Clostridia bacterium | reverse complement strand
GTTCAGCGCCCTGCCCCAAACGTCCTGCAAAAGGGGGATTAAAATCACGTCTGAAACGGCCCTGAAAACGAGCACCGCAACCTCTATAACGAGCACCGCAATCGCTATCCACTTAGCTTTTACGCCGAAAAAACGCACTTCCCCCGCGAGAAGGCCTATAAGGTAAACGGAAGCGACGGGTATCCAGGCGAGAAACGCCGTTTTCATATTTCTCTTCTTTGCCATAACGTACAGGCCGAAACCGAAAAACAGATAGCAAAACAATAGATATCCCCCGTATATCGCGGCGGAAACGACGGCTACCGAACCTACCGTAACCGGCAATTCGGCTAATGCCGTGATCCTTTGTATTATCGTTATAAAAAAATTATAAAGCAACGATAAATCTCCTTATATTTATATCCCGAACTGGTTGAGCACCACGTACACAACCGCAAGAACGCCGCACAGCGCCAAAAGCAGCGCCGGAAGCACGGGTGATTTCGTATCTTTGTTAAGACTTACGAACCCGCCGCGTTTATAACGCATGGCATCGGGATAGTATTTTCTGAACTCGGTTATCTGCGACGCGTCGATAACTATACTGGAATTCTGCGCCCTGCTTTCCGCCGACATCAGCACGGGAACGGGTTTTCTTCTCATTCCGTTTTCAACGGCGCCTTTACAACGCGTATACCGCGCGAAATAATAAGCGCCCGTAACAAGCATCATCAACCCGGCTATAATGCCGAACGACATAGTAACGTCGTAAACGCCTACGCCCAACCGTTTTGCCGTTTCGCCGAATACTACGAAACCGTAAGCGAACAGATTGTTGAAAAAATGCATGGCGGCGCCCACGGCGAAATTTTTGGTAACGTACATGCACGCGCCTATCGCCACCCCGCCCGTAAACTGAAGAATTATCTGCTGAAAATTCCCGTGGAAAAGGGCGTGCAAAGACGAACTTAATGTAAGCGCAACGAAAAAGCCGAAACGGGAAAGACCGCGCATAAGTATTCCGCGGAAGGCCGCTTCCTCACAAATACAGGGAAGAAGCAGAGTAAGAACGATATAAACCGCAAGCCATACGGGATTTCCGCTTATACCGCCTTCTGCAACGCTTCCGCCCGTTCCGAAGGACGCCGCGCTTTCCGAAAACGCGTAATGCAGCGGCGAAAAGCATATCTGAATCCCCGCTACCAGCATACACCCGAAAAGCATGGGCGTAAGATCGAAACGCATTTCATACCCGCCGCCCGAAAAGGGATTAACGCCCTTTATAGCGGAATAAACAAGCGCAAACGATAAAATCAGACCTTGCGAAATTATCACGTCCACACACATGACGAACAGCTCGTCGCCCTGCGCTACGTTCCAAAGAACTTCGGAAAACCCCGTAAATTCAGAAAGATACGGCAACGCGAAAAACGCGAGCAGCATCACCGTATAAAACAGCGCTACGCCCGTTGCGGTAAAGTCGTTCGGATTATAACGGCTCGGCCTTATCAAGTTTTTCGTGTAACCGTTTTTTATTTTCATATTTTTATCGTCCGTCCGTTTTTTTGCGGAACTCAAGACTATCTTCTGGCTATCTGAACTATCACGCCGGTAAGAAGTATGGCGGAAGCCACCGCTATGGTTATAGCCCATGCGGGGGTAAGTTTTCCCTTTACGGCGGTATTGTCAAGAACTATCATCACCGCCGCGGCAAAATACAGAAAATAACTTATTATTATAACTACTTTCATTTTTTATCCCGTTCAGTACGCCCTTGCGAAAAATACCGCGGTAACCGCTTTTTTGCCGCAAACGGCGCAGGTTTTACCGGTTACGTCGTCATCGGTCATAACGCGGGTGGTGGCGGAAGCGGCCTGCTTCACCTTGTCCTCGCACTCGCGGCAACCGCACCAGGGCGCCTTTACGAAATTTCCATCCACACCGTTTATTATTTCGTTTAGATTATCCGCCCATACCACCTTTTCGTCGCGCAGTTTTCTTGATTTTTCAAGCATATTCGCCTGAACTTCCTCAAGCAGGGAAACTATCGCGCCGACGTCGCCGATAGAATAAGGGGCTTTTTCGTGCGTATCTCTTCTCGCCACGAACATCTGTCCGTTTTCTATATCCCGCGGGCCTATCTCTATCCTCACCGGAACGCCCTTCATTTCCCACTCGTTGAACTTCAAGCCGGCGCTCTCCTCGCGCGAGTCTATCTCGGCGCGCACGCCCGCCGCTTTAAGCGCGGCGGCAACTTCTTCCGCCTTTTCCATAACGCCGCCCTTATGCGCCGCAACGGGAATTATTATTGCCTGTATCGGAGCGACCATCGGCGGAAGCACGAGCCCGCGCTGATCGCCGTGCGCCATTATAAGCGCGCCGATAAGTCTTGTGGATACCCCCCAGGACGTGGAATATCCGTATTTCAAAACACCGTCTTTATCGAGGAATTTCATATCGAAGGCCTTTGCGAAATTCTGGCCGAGATAGTGCGAAGTGCCCGCCTGCAAACTTTTTCCGTCAAGCATCATGGCTTCCATTCCGTACGTGGCTACGGCGCCGGCGAACTTCTCCTTCTCGCTCTTTCTTCCGGTGAAAACGGGTATTGCAAGAACGTTTTCGGCAAATTCCCTGTAAACTTCAAGCATGGTAAGGGCTTCGCGTTCGGCCTCTTCCTCGGTGGCGTGAACGGTATGGCCTTCCTGCCAGAGAAATTCGCTGGTCCTTAAAAAGGGGCGCGTGGTCTTTTCCCAGCGGAGAACGTTGCACCACTGGTTCATTATTATCGGCAGATCCCTGTAACTCTGTATCCACTTGGAAAACATTTCGCAGATTATCGTTTCACTTGTCGGGCGAATAATGAGATTTTCCTGTAATTTCTCTCCGCCGGCGTGCGTTACCACGGCAACTTCCGGGGCGAAACCTTCTACGTGTTCGGCCTCTCGCATCAGATAACTTTCCGGTATCAGCATGGGAAAATAAGCGTTTTTCACGCCTTTTTCCTTAAAGCGCC
>JAGCZN010000133.1 GCA_017959995.1 Clostridia bacterium | reverse complement strand
GCTGTATTCTTCAATTCCGTCGTACCGCATGGATTTTCCGTACGCGTCGAAATCGAAGTAGTCCTGAAGGTGGTCGGGTATCTCTCTATCATAGCCGCAACTCAAGAAAATTTCACGTCCGTAATCTTCCCAGTCGTAGCCCTGATACAGAAAAATTTCATCGTTCCAACGGGAACCGTGGGAAGAAACGAGTCTTTCGAAATCGTCGAACGAACGCACCTCGAGGAAAGCGGACATAACTTTGTATTTGTACCGATCGCTTAAAACATCCGATTCATAAAGCGTTTCAAACAACGTATGCGGATTTGTGGAGTCCCAGTTTTTACAGTCCGAAGGAAGTCCTTCGATATCCTGAACAAACAGTTCTTCGTCGATGCCGTTCAGAATAAAACCTTCTTTTTGAAGTTCTTCGGTAATTTCTTCCCAGTCGGAATAATCCGATAGGTCGAGCCATTTTGAACCGAGCGCCCTTTCGTTGCATTCGTTGTAAGAGCCCCAGGAACCGATAACGATTTGAATGGTGTTTTCCATAGTCTTTCTCCTTTACGCCACGTCGCAGTGGTCGTACAGTTTATTGCGCAGCGTTATAAATTCGTAATAGTCTTCCAGGAAAACGCGTATTTCCCGCGAATCCTTATCGACGGCGCAATCGAGGGGAAGACAGAGCATTTTGGATATAAGATCCAAAGCAGCCGTTACCTTTTCGACGTCTTCTTCGGGAACGGTGATGATCGCCTCCCCGAAGTTTCCGTTACTTACGTAGTTGAGTTCCATAGTTTATACCTCCGTGTAAATTAAATTTTGCCTTCCGGCAGGGACAAGGAAGCATAGTGCGGTGGGGATACAACCGCATCGGGAAAAGGTATGCGAAAGTCAGCGATCACGAAAAAAATAACGTATGGGAAAGCTGCTCGGAAAGAGAGTAAGCGTTATTTTTTTCCGTTGACGTTCGCGAGCAATATGCTACGCCGAACCGAAACGGAAAGGCAAAATTTACACGGAGGAAAGAAAACCTTTTTCATAATTTTATCTCCTTATTCAATTATGGTAAAATTGTAACGTAAAACGTCCGATTGCTTGAAACCTATATGCTTGTCCGTATCCGCCCAAACCGATTTCGAATATCTTGTAAGATTTACGACGTCGTTAGGTTTATAGTATTTTCCGTTATAGTATTCCGGCAAAGTGAGTTGTATTTTTTTCGCCTTTACAAGTAACTTCTTTTTAACGATTTTAACATAACAGCCGGCCCGCCATTCAAGAGCCATTTCATTGTTTGTGGGCGTAAGCACGTTAAGTATTCCGACGGGACAGTCGTAATAATACGGGTGCATCGTTTCATCCATATCTTTATAACCGAATTCGTTTTTCTCTACCGAAGTGAGCGTTACAAGGGCAAAAACTTCACCCGTTTTGGTTAGTTTCATCGCCGCGTAATAGACGGAACCGACCAGGGCGTCTTTCAGTATAGTTGCCCATTCCGGATTTCTGCCGAATTCTTTTCTGCATTCGGCAAGCCTGTCTATTTTACCGTTTCTGTATTCGGTAGCGTAATAATAGGTCCAACCCATTTTTCATACTCCTTTATCCTACGTATTTGAACCAGATGGAATAGTCCACTTCGACTTCTCGTGTTTCCTTGCTGCCGTATTTTGTGGTGAATTCCATTTCCCGCAGTTCGTAGTATTCGCCTTTGAACTCGTTTTCGTTTACGGGGAAACAATCTTTCAGGCAATCTTCAAACACCCGTATGTAGGGCTTATTGTTTTTGCCCAAACAGGCGGTGATGAGATCCGTATCGGCAACGTAACCGATGCCGGAGATCTTCTGCTCGGTCTTGCCGAGTTTTGTAACGGAGTAAACAACTTTTTTCATTTTTAGGAAATCCTCCTGAATTTATTCAGCCGTCAGGCCAAACGGAAACGGTAGCATAGGGCGGTGGGGATTTCCAATCCTGAAGTTAAATTGCGGAAGTCAACGGGAAACGAAAAAATTTATTATGGGAGTAAAAAGGCCGAGGCGATAAACCTCGGCTTACGTGGTGTTCGATAAATTTTTTCGCGTTTACTTCCGCGAGAACTGTGCTACTCCGATAACTCCTGACGGCGTAAATTCAGGAGTGTAATTGTTAAAATCATTATAAAATCTATAATTTTACGGGTTCAACTGTAAAATTTCGTAGCCCACCATAACCATTTTCAGTTGAACCGCAAAACGGTTTGATGAAAATGGTTTTTTTATGGTTTATTTGCCGAAGCGTACGCTTCCGTCGTGTCGATAGTTCAACCGCGTTAAAATTTTAACTTACGCGGGCGCTCGGTTGTATTATTCGGAGGTTTTCAGAGTTCGAAAGTCATTCCGTCGTAGGCTACGGTCATTCCGTCGGCCTTTGTAACGCGGCATATTTGTTCGTGCGGTTTATGCAGTGACGGGGCAATATGGGTTAAGATGATCTTCGTTTCGTCGCCTATTATGCCGTTCGCTTTTAACGAAGGAAGCATAAGGCGTATCATCGGTATGCTGTTATGCGCGGCAAACCTGTAATCGCCTACGTAATCGCCGCACGTCGCGTCAATTATATAATAGTCGATAAGTTTATTTTTAAGGTGTTTGCAAGCGCGGGATAAAAGCCATGCGCCGTCGGTAGCGTAAAGTAATTTTTTGCCGTTTACGTTGAATAAAATATGCTGCGGAAATGAATCCTCGTCGTGATTGGCGTATACGGACATAGCGTTTATTCCTTCGCAAACGCTATAATATTCGCCTTCTTTCATATTTACTGTTTCCACGTTATCGATCGGGGGGATAATCGCGTCTTGTCTGCACCATAGCCTTACGGGGAATTTTTTGTTTTCGGCAATTTTTTCAACGTTTTCGCGGTTAAAGTGATCCGCGTGCGTATGAGTTAAAAAAATATCGGTTATTTTTGATATATCGGCCTTTGCGATACGCATCGAATCTATTGCGTGCATTCCGCAATCGATAAGCAAGCTTTCGCCTATCAGCATACAGGATGCGCGCCGCGCGTTCAGATCGAACCTGTCGGCGCAATCGGTAATTTTAAGCAGATGAAAATCTGCCGCGCACGTTCCGAGGAACGCGCAAGGGATTTTGCCTGAATTCATTTTACGCTCCTTAATAATATTTTTACGCGTTTTTAACTACGCTTAACGGTTTATCTGTTTTCTCCATTCTCCCGGCGTAATATTGTATATTTTTTTGAACGCGGTAATAAAATTACTTTCGTCGGGAAAGTAAAGTTTGTTCGCTATATCAACTATAGGTATGCTTTTGTCCGTCAAAAGAGAAAGCGAGTACATACATTTGATTCGTTGAATATATTTACCGAGCGTGGTTCCCGTATACTTTTTGAACTCTCTGCACACGTGTTCCTGAGAGTATCCGATCGCGGAAACGATTTCCTTTATCGGCATAGTCATAAAATCTATTTTGTTCAGGTTTGCAAGCAAGTTGTTTATCCATTCGGGTTTGTCTTTTTTTACAAGATAATTGTTTTGTTCTATGGCGCAGGCAATTACGTGAGAAGTAAGCACCGCGTGCATAAATTCAAAGCGGCTTTCGTTCAGGCTGTAATAACTTATCATAGATTCTATATTGTTCAGTTCCTGTAGCGGAATAACGGAAAACAACGGCTTTTCGGCATTTAATAGGGCGTAGTATAAATCTGCGTCGAAAGCGTTAAGTATACGCTTCATCGTATCTTCCTCAACGTATATATCGCGGTGAGCGTAAGCCGTATCCCGAGAGGAAGTTTGGGGAAGCGGTTCTATTTTGTGTACGTCGTTCGGCCTTAAAAGCCACATGGCGCCGGCGTACATATCGTAAGTGCGTGATGAAAAATGATGTTTGCCTTTTCCCTTCAGAACCAAGCATATTTCCCAGAATTTATGCTTGTGAAAATCGTTGTGAGTACGCCAGACCAGACGTGTGAATTTTGAGTTTTTTTCCGCTATGGAAAGTTCCGCCGAACGGTTTATCGTTGATGTAGGCAAATCCTTTGTAACTACGTTATTTTTCGGATTAAAATCCTGCATAAAAAACACCCCCGAAAATTATTGGGTCAATTTTAATCAATTTCAGGCAATAAACGGTAAAATGCGGTTAAATAAATGATAATCGGTTCGAAGAAGTCGCTTTTGAATGTCGGATCGATAAGCGGCGAAGATTGAAGATTTATAAACGGGATAACCGGTTAAGTCAATGATAATATAATAAAATTTTTTTGTCAACACGAAAAACGAAAAAAGTCAAACATAAAAGATAAAACGTCAATATTAACATATATTTGAATCAACGCGGGCGTTATAATATAAGTGGAATAGAACCGCTGCGGCTGAACGCGCGGATAAAAAAGCGGGGAGATTATCATTTACCTGATCGCAAAACGTCCGTTATTATCTATACGCTTAAAGCGGTTTAATAAAAATATAGGGAGGGAAAAAATGGAGAAGTTATTCAGAAAACTGATTGCGGTGATGCTCACTTCGTTTCTTGCAATTACGTGTGCCGCGTGCGGAAACAAGAACGGCAATACTTCTTCCGACAACGGCGGAGGGGAAACAAAAATCAGAATCGATACCGAAATTTACAACATGCTTCCCGATGATTACAAATTTGATACCGATTACGTTGTTGCAAATAAAAACAAATTCTCCGGCACGCTTTATATGGCGCGCGCGTATGCAGACGAATTACCCGGCTGGGAATACGTTTACGACGCTTACAAAAAAATGTATCCGAACGTAACTATAGTAAACAACGAATACGAGTCCGGTCAGTCAATGAAAAGCGTTCTGATAAACCAGATGAATTCCAATTCCGAAATGGTGGGGTTGATGCAGGGCAATTACGTGCAGGATAAACTCAAATCTTCCGGTTATAACTTTCAGGGAGGATTTGTTGACAGCGTAAATCCCTATGCGAGTCCCAAGGGGAAGGAAGTTCTGGTAGGGGATCTTCTCGACGACTACACGTTTGAAAATTTAAGGGCGGAGAGAATAACTTTTCAGAATACCAACACCTGCTTTTTCGTAAACACCACGGCGCTTGCCGAGGTAAACGTAAACGTTGAAGACCTTAACACGTGGGACGACGTTATCGACGCTTGCCGTAAGCTAAAAGCCGTGGGCTACACGGCTCCTTTCGGTATCGGCGGGAATAACGATTCCGTATCCACTAAAGACTTCAAGTGGATGTACAGAATTTACATCGATCAATATTACAGGGATCTGATAGACGATATCCAGGTTCAGGAAGGCGACTGGAATTATAATAAATTAACGGCGGATAATTTTGTTTTTTCGTTCGACAGAAACAATCACGAACAGGATCCTTATTATATGGTAAACCCGATGAGGGCGTATAATATTCTCCTTAACGAAAATGCCGACAATCCGTATTACGTAGGGGCGTCAAGCGATAAATTCAGATGCTTTATGGAAAATCTCTGCAAGATAGGGCCGTACGTTTCGGCGGGCTTTGCCGCCAACGGAATTACCGAAATCCAGCAGTCGTTTCTGCGCGGAGAAAAGGCCGACGCCGTATTTATGGTCAACTATATAGGTTTCGGTATCGCGCTTGAAAACTACAGAAGCAGCGGCGGCATAAATTTTGACTGGGCGTGCTTCGATTATCTGCCGATGGTTTGCCATTGTAACGTAGCGTGTAACGACCATAACGGCGAGCACGTTTGCTCGCACGTTGACGACGCTTCCACCGAAAACGAGTGCACGCTTCACGTTCGCACCACCAAAACCCGTGACGAAGGCGGCGTAGGCGGCTTTATCGGCCTTTACACAGACGGTAAAACGGCCGAAGAAATAGCGTTATATCTTGATTTTATAAGATTTTTCATGTCGCCTTACGGACAAACGCTTTTCTATAAAGGGCTGGAACTCAATTCGGGATGGCCTAAGGCAATATCCGTTATAGACGGCGCCGTTATGCCCGATAGTTGGCGTAACTTCACGGAATATTCCTCCAACGTAAAATTCAACGGCCTTTGCGCGAACTGGTTTACCGATTTTCTGGCAGGCTGCGTAAACGCAAGCGGGCAGCAATACACTTTATGTAAAACCGCCATAATGGATAATCTCACGTCGTCAAACGCGAGCGAAATTATGCGGGTGTTCAAAACGCAAATAGCGCTTTACGCAAGCGATAATCTTTCCCAGTACGCTCCCGATTGCTATAAAAACTACACGCAGAAGCCGTAAAACGTTCAATAAACAATAATTCGGTAAAACTATTTTATAGCGGCAAACTTTTATAACGGTAAACTCTAAATGAAAGTTTTTTTAAGGAGAAAAGCAAAAAGTCTGATCGCCCTCGCCGCGTCTCTTGCGGTGCTCGGCGCGGGGTTAATTCTTGCTTTTACGTATTTCAACGTAAATTCAAACGGCGTAACGCTTGTTTTCGCTGCGGAAAGCGGAGAGGCTGAAACCCTCGAAGCCGTTTCTCCAACGTACGACGGAAGCGGATTTTTCCTTACTTCCTATTACGGTACGGGCGACGGGCGCAGGAGCGTAGTGAGAAAAATCGGCGAAAATAACGAGGTGATTTTCGAAAACGTACTCGAACACGCCACCGTGAACGGCGTTTCGGATAAAGGCATATTTTCTTACGTTACGGGCGTCAGCGAAAACAGGGTTATTGCGTTTACCAGCAACTTTTATTATCTTTACGAACTTAAAAACGACGGGCTTACGTTTCTCGATGCGTATCAGGGCAACTTGAATATCGGCGCCGGCGCGGCTACCGGCGTTAAGAATTTTGCTTTTGACGTATACGGCGACACCATAGATATCTACACGCTCGATAACAAGGGGGCGTCGGCTGCTTCTCTTAGGGTATTCGTAGAAAAAACCACAATAAAAAACGACAGATTTACGGGATCCGTTTACGGCGAAATAAAAAAGACCAGCGGAAAAAGGCTTACGAATATGGGCGCGCAGGGCAAAGGGATAGCCGTAACGGAAGATCACGGTAAGGTTATCGCGGTGTTTACTTCGGCAAAGGCGGTAATGTTTTCATCCGATCTTTCCGGGTTAGACGCCCACGACGTTGCGGAGTATAACGAAAAAGTGAAGACCATTCAGGTCGGCGAAGGGGTTGAAGGCAACACCGTAACCGCTGCGCAGTATGACGGAAAAAACGCGTTGTACGCGTGTTTTCAAAACAGAAAAATTTTCCGTCTCAGCGAAAAAGATTTTACTTCGTACGATACCGAAGAATACGAGCCGGATTTTGTCGCCGCGTTAGGCGAATACGGAAGTTTTTGCTCTTTCGACGTATCCGGCAAAACCCTGTTCGTCGTAAATGAAGACGGAAACACTCTTTACGCCGTGGATACCGAGCGTAACGGGCTTGATTATTCCGTATCGCTGAAATTCAAAATAAAAAACATGGTTTCGGCCCCGCTTGCCGATGTATTCGTTTGCCAGTGGAAAGACAGCATTACCGATAAAATAAGGTTTACCGTTTACGATTATACCGAATTGAGCCGAATGGACGTTGCTGTAACCGGTAAAGCGGTTTGCCTTGCCGCGGGGATATTCGCCTTTGCCGCGTCGGTATTTTCGTTCTTTACGATTTTTTCGGAAAAGTTTTCCGGAAAATCATTGGCAAAAGTCAAATCGTTTTTTAAGAAAGTATGGAAATTCAAGTTGGTATATTTATTGATTCTACCGTCGTTTTCTCTGCTTTTTATGTTCAGCATATATCCTTCCGTATCGGCGATAATAAATTCCTTTTTTGAATACGAGTTGGGCAAGCCCAAGGTGTTCGTAGGGCTTGCCAACTACGAGGAGCTTTTCGTTACGAACAGAGGATTGCTTATTGAAATCGGCCGCAACACTTTATTGTTGGTGGGCACGTATCTGTTCACGCACGTGGTGCCGCCCGTATTTTACGCCTATATCATAATGCTTTTAAGAAACAAAAATTCGGTAAAGGTAATAAGGTGGTTTATGTATATTCCGGGTCTGCTGCCCACAATTGCCGCGATGCTTATGTGGAGATACGGAATTTACGGCATCAATCCTGACGGGGCGTTGAACGTAATAATAAAAACTTTGGGCGGCACACCCATACCGTTTTTAGGGCATTCCGATTACGCTATATGGTCTATACTGTTCATAGGTTTTCCGTGGGTGGGCGGCTTTCTCTTGTTTTACGGCGCGCTTCTTACCGTGCCTACGGAAGTGTACGATGCCTGCGAGCTTGACGGTTGCGGTCTTATAAAAAGATTTTTCGTTATCGATTTGCCGTTTATAATGGGGCAAATAAAATACGTATCTATCGGCGCGTTTATAGCCGGCGTTAAATCGGTAGGAAGAATTATGGCTACCACGGGCGGACAGATGGGCACGATGACGCTGATGTACAAACTGTACGAATATCTTAATAAAAACCAATACGGAATGGCATCTACCATCGCGGTGATCATGGTTATACTCCTTGCAGGCATATCGCTCGCGAGAGTAAGAAAAATGCTCCGAAAGGAGAGTTCTTATGACTGACGCCGTAAGAAACAAAAAAAGGACCTTTCGCCTCAGAAGGAACGAAAGATTGCGCGTTCAGATACCGATTATTATAATTCTTTCCGTTGCGATAACTTTTACTCTCGTTCCTTTTATACTTACGCTCATAAACAGTTTGAAGGCCAATATTGAAGTGCAAAAGAGCATATTTACGTTGCCCGCGCCGAATTCGGTTATGTGGAGCAACTACGTAAAGGCCTTCGATTACGTCGGCGCAAATATCTGGAACAGCGTGTTTATCGCGTTCGTTCAGTCGGCCGTGCTGGTAGTAATAAGCGCGGTAATGGCTTATATATTTGCCGAGATAAAATTTTTCGGAAGCAATCTGATATTTTACGTTTATATAATGGTTATGGTTTTACCGGGCGAGCTCAATACTCCGCAAAACTACGCTTTCATATACAAGGCGAATTTGCTTAACAGTTACTGGGCGGTGTGGCTGCCGGGGTGGGCAAGCGCGCAAGCGAGCGGGATTTTTCTGTTCCGCATATTTTTCATGGGGCAGCCCAAATCGCTTAAAGAGGCCGCGCGTATTGACGGCGCAAGCAATTTTCAGCTTTTTTCCCGCATCGTTTTGCCGATTACCATACCTATAGTTATATACAGATTTCTCACGGGCTTCACCGCTTCGTATAACTCGTATCTGTGGAATACGCTCGTGTTGCAGGATCAAAGCAAAATGTCGGTAATTACTTTGCTTATGCTGAAATCCGGAGTAGTGAAAGACAACGCGCGGCAGGGTTACGGGGTACTTTACGCAATGTATATAATTTCCGGTTTGCCGCTTATGGCGGTAAGCGCGGTATCGCTGAAATTTTTTAAGGGAACCGAATTTGCTTCCGCGCTGAAAATGTAATTATAAACTTTGAAAAATCATATTACCGCATATACGGGAGGAATTATGAAAAGTATATTGAAGTGCGCCGTGGCGTTGATTTTAGACGCGTCTCTCTGTTTGTTGCCGGTCGGATGCGGAACGAACTCCGCAAGCGAAACGGGAGAAAATATTTCCCCTGCCGACGTTTCCGCTTCCGTAAGGATCATTACCGTAAATATAGCCAACCCTACGAGGTTTGAAAACGACTATATATTGTACGAGGGACAAACTCCCGACGATTATACGATGAATAAGCGATTCGTTCGTTTCTGCGCTCTCGTAGATTATTATTCTCCCGACGTTATAATGATGCAAGAGGTAAACGGGCGCGGCGGCTGGTGGGATTATCTTATAGATAACGAAGATTCGTTTATCAACAGATATACCAAGTACGGATACGTGGGTAACGTAAACCTTGCTGGCGGAACGAACGGCGGCGGAAACAGAGGAACTTTTTACAATCAGGTTTACTACAACAAAAACAAATTCGAACTTATCGACGGCGGCACTTTTTTCTGTCGGGACGATAAAACTTCCCCTGAAAACCAATATACGGGCGATTACGAGGGGATATACAACGCAAGCAACACCACTACGTGTTCCTGGGCGGTTCTGAAAGATAAAAAAACCGGCGTAACCGCGGTATACGGTTCCACGCACCTGTGCACCAGGCCGAACCCTGCCCAATGTTTCAGAAATTACGGGCAGGCAAGAAATCTTACCGAAGGACTTTACGCCGTTGCCGAGCGGTATAAGCGTGGGGATAAGGCTCTTCCCGTAGTAGTGGGCGGAGATTTCAACGGAGATCCATCGCACGAGGGATTTTACGCGTATTCGCACATGACGGAAAACGCGCATTACGTTGACAGTAAAACGGTTGCCCCCGTGGAAGATAATTCGGGCACCGCGAGAATTTTCGGTAAAACCGTGCAAAACAACGGCATACGCATCGATTACGTTTTCCATCAGGGTGCGGAGGTAACCGATTATTTTGTTCTGAAAGGAACGTTCATCGAGGATAAGACCCAAACGTATTGCGAATACAATACCGATCCCGTGCTTGACGGAACGCAATACGATCTTACGGATCATCTGCCCGTATACGCGAAGTTGAAGATAAACGGCAGAGCATATTCCGTAGCGCCGGAAGACTACGTAAATCCCGTTACCGCAAACGACGAGGTCATAACTGCCGGAACGGGCATAAACGCCACCGCAAATAAAATAATATTCGATTCGCCCGAAATTCTCGGATACGTAGGGCAGAACGTAAATAAAGGGTTTAACGCGAACGTAGTTGAATCAAACGGCAGATATTGCCTTAAACTTACCGTGCCTAAAAGCAGGATAGATCCCATAATATCGATAGATTACGGGTTGCTTACGGAAAGCCTAGGCCTCACGGCTGTCAGCGCCGAACGCTGCCGCAGAATAAAAATAGAATACCGCCTCATATGCACAAAAGACGCGTCGAGCGTTCATTTCGGAGCGTCTGCCGCCGAAAGCATACCGGTATCCATAGGCGTGAACACGGCGCAGATCGTAAGAGAGAAGGGGGAATGGACGAGCAAAGTGCTTGATTTTTCCGGAGTGAACGGCGTTTTCTGGTCGGATAAATTCAATTATTTTGCCGTTGCCACAGGCGTAGGGCTGATGGCGGGCGACGGAATTTATATCAGGTCGATAGAACTATTATAGTTCGAAAAATAAAGGCTGAAAACAATTCAAAAAGCAAAAACGTTGACGTTTTGCGCATAAAAAAGCGCGCAATTCAAATTCAAACGACGTTTTTTTTGGGGGGGGATAATATGAAAAATAAAGCAAAAAGGGTTTTGATTATTTCGTTGTTTATCGCGCTCTTCGCTTCCGTTACGGTCGTGTTTCAATCATGCGATTCGTGTAACGTTACGCCGGGCGGCGATGAAAACGCGGAGTATACTATAACGTTTGAAACGGAAGGCGGCTCCGAAATCGAATCCATCACCGTAAAATCGGGCGAAATGGCGGAAAGGCCTGAAAATCCTACTAAGGCAGGCCACATTTTCAGAGGTTGGTTTACCGATCTCACCGATACCGAAAATGCATTCGTTTTCGACGAAACTCCGATAACTTCCGATATTACGCTTTATGCGTTGTGGCAGATACGTCAGTTTTCGGTATCGTATCAGGATGAAAACGGCGACCCTGTTCCCGATCTTGAAGGAGGAACCGTCGAATGGGGAACTTTTCTTGAACGGCCGGACGAAACCCTTATCGCAAAGGAGGGTTACCTTATCAAGTGGTATACGGCAGCGGGCGATATATGGGATTTCGAAACGTCTAAGGTGGTTACGAATACCGTTTTAACGTACCGTTACGTAACTACGAAGGATACGTATAACGCGGAGGATATAGCCGATAATTTCTATCCTTCTTACGACAGAGGGAATATTTCTCCCGAAAAGAGTGCCGAGCACTACACCGCCGGCGACGACAGCGTATATTATACTTATTTCGGTACGGCGCTTCAACAGGTAGTTCTCAACGTTGAACTGAACACCATAGATTATTCCTCGGTTACGATAAAGGCGCGTTCGGTAGGCTTCACGCAGGATGAAAACGGAATAACGTTCGATCCCGCAACGGGCGGCACTTTCTCTCAGCTGCGCGCGTACATTCTCACGGATCTGGGCGGGCACCTCGCCTATAACGACAAGGGCGCTTCCGGCTACGATCCGATAAACTACTACGTTCAGTCCACCGGTACCAACAAGGAACTTTTCAGCGTTGAAAACGTCGCCGACGGCTGGTCGCTTTTCACGTTCGATCTTTCCGCGCTGAAATTCTGGCAAACCGGCGAAAAACTTTACGGTTTCGCTTTCGGTTTCGTAAGCACTTCGAAGGCGATAGAAATACAGTCGGTAGTGTTCAACGAAGTGGATAAAACCGCGCTGTACACCGTGAATTTCACGGGCAGATTGGGCAATACCCTCGTTGAAAGCCAAACGGTAGGTTGGAACGCCTGCGTACAAAAACCCGAAAAACTTTCCGATGCCGACGGTTGCGTTTACACGGGCGAATGGCTTGATGCTTCCGGCGAAGTGTTTGATTTCACAAAGGGGATCCGCAGTAACGTAAATCTTTATCCGCAATATACCGTAACGGGCAAATACAGTTGGACGGGCGAAACGGTAGGCAGGGATTTCTTTGCCGCTTACAATGAAGATAAAACTCTGCCGGCAAACGAGTATGCCCACAACGGAAACACGGTATTTACCTTTAATAACGGTTCCGGCAACGCTCTCAGACAGATCGCTTCCGACTGCCTTGATCTTCCTATCGGTAATTACAGGTATCTTACCGTTAAGTGGAGAACGGTCGACTATAACGGCTTCGCGTACAATCCCGCGGGCGTATTTGCTCTCGTAAGAATTTACATGCTCACCGATCTCGGCGGCGACGTTCTCGATAAAGACCTTGAAGGGGCTGAAAACTTTTATCTTAATTTCAACTCGTTCAGCGCGTACGAAGTTACTTCTCCCGTTGATATGAGCGCCAGAACGGATGGCGGTTGGTTCGTGGTTACGGTCGATCTCAACGCTATACCATATTATGCCGACGGAACTACTCTGAAAGGTTTTGCCATAGGCACTACTACGGGAGGCGTAAATTCAATCGAAGTGTGCGAGATATCATTAAGTGAAAATTTCCCCGCGGGAACGAGTTCTACGGTAACTTTCGTTGACGAAAACGGCGAGCCTATCAACGGAATAGATGCGCAGACCGTTCCGTACGGCAAAGCCGCCGTTATGCCGGATCCGTCTCTCGTACCCGCAATGGAAGGTTATAGTTTTGACAGATGGGTAGACGAAAACGGCAACGACTTCAACTTCGGCTACGCCGTAACGGAAAACGTTACTTTGCGTCCCGAATACGTTTCTACGGACGTTTGGGAGGGCTATGATTATATTTTGTCCGGCCAGAATATAGTGAACAACTTTACCGCAAGTTTCGAGCGTTACGGAAACACGGTTTCGCAGCAACAAAATCTGACGCTTGACGCGAACGGAAACGCCGCGTTCGATTTCTCCGACTTCAACAAGCCAAATATGGCGGTTACTATGCTCGACGCCGGTATTCGCGTTCACGAGGGATCCGGGCTTGTGATTACGTATCGATCGTCCGCGTATGACGATTATACGGTAAACAGGTTGAATCTTTGCATAGCTTTCCGCGGACAAAATCCCGCAACGCAGATAAATAACGCCAACACAAATACGTATTATCAGTACAAAGATATAGAATACGGCACCTCAAGCGGAGCAAGCGCCGCGGCGTGTGTGAGTTTTTCCGTCGGCGCAGACGGCACTGTTACCGTAACGTACGATCTGTACGCAATGCAACAGGCATACAGGGCAAAGG
>JAGCZN010000132.1 GCA_017959995.1 Clostridia bacterium | reverse complement strand
TGCTTTCTTTTCCGAACAAGATATTTACTAGAACGCAACTTATGGACGAGTTCTGGGGGCTTTACAGCGAATCATTGGAACGCACGGTGGACGTACACGTAACACGCCTGCGCGATAAATTCAAAAACAACGGCGATTTTGAAATCGTAACCGTGCGCGGGCTGGGATACAAAGCGGTAAAAAAAGCGTAAAGTGCGGGAGAGGGGATATTTATGGGCGATAATAAAAGAAAAAGTTTTTATTTTAAGTTCGTGTCTTTGGTGTTTTGCTCCATGCTCGTTACTTATTCCGTATTCGCGCTTATAGTTTTCGTATGCGTTAAATTAAAGTATATAACCATGAGTTCGGAATTTATAAACCCGGCGGTATTTCTGTGGGCGTTTATGGCGGCCGCGCTGCTTCTCGGTTTTATAGTGGCTTCGCTTATGGCAAGGTTCTTTCTGAAACCCATCAACATAATTTCAGACGCCACCAAGAAAGTTGCCAAAGGGGATTTCAGCGTTCAGATACAAACCAATATTACCGTGGAATCGCAGATGGGCGAACTTATAGGCAACTTCAATAAGATGACGAGGGATCTAAGGCGTATGGAAACGCTTAAAAACGATTTTATCGCCAACGTTTCGCATGAGTTCAAAACGCCGTTATCCACCATTCAGGGGTATTCCATGCTTCTGCAGGACGAAAATTTATCCCCTGCCGAGCGCGAAACCTACACGCGCTATATTATCGACGCCACCAAGCAACTGACCAATCTTACCAACAATATTCTCAAACTTTCAAAACTTGAAAACAGCGAGATAGATCTTACTAAATCCCGCTTCGACGCGGACGAGCAGATCCGCCAGGCCATACTTTTTCTGGAAACCCAATGGTCCGTAAAAAACATAGATATGGATATAGAACTGGCCCCCGCGCAAGTTTATCTGAACGAGGAACTTTTAATGCAGGTATGGCTCAACGTAGTTGGCAACGCCGTTAAGTTTTCGGATTACGCGGGTAAAATAATCATACGCGGCGTGAAGGACGGCTGCGATTACGTTGTTATAATAAAAGACTACGGCTGCGGAATGAGCGAGGAAACCAAACAGAGACTTTTTGAAAAATTCTATCAGGGCGATGACTCTCACAGCCGTGAGGGAAACGGGCTGGGGCTTGCCTTAGTGAAGAAGATATTGGATATATCCGAAGGCGAAATAACCGTTGAAAGCGAGGAGGGCAAAGGTTCGGAATTCAGAATCGCACTGCCCCTTTACAAGGGTGAAAATTAAACCGTTTGCGCTGCTTTTTCGCGTTAATGCGCGATATAGGCGGTTTTTATAGTATTCGGCAAATAAGGCAGGCGAATACCGCCGCTATAAACGACGCCGCAAGCGATATTATTACGGCAGACGTAGGTTTTTTATTCCCGCACGAAGAAAAATACACGGCGGAAACGTAAAACACCGTTTCGCTCGAACCGAATATTACCGACGCGCACCGCGAAACGTAACTGTCCGGCCCGTATTCGGCGTATACGTCGGAAAGCACCGCCAGGCTTCCGCTTCCCGAAAAAGGCTTTATCAGTATAAGCGGGCCTACGCTTTCCGGCACGCCGAAGAATTTCCACAACGGCGAAAGCGCTTTGTTCAGCAGGGCGGAAAGTCCGCTTGCGCCGAAAAGCTCCGTCATAGCGAATATCGCCGCGAGATACGGAAACAGCGAAAAGGCAAGCGGTATCGCGCCTTTAACGCCGTCGGTGAACGAATCGTAAAGTTTTACCCTCTTAAAACGCGCGTAAACGAACAGCGCCAAAAACAATACGGGTATCGCGTAAGCGGAGAATTTCATTTTTTCCCTCTTTTCGAAACGAGTTTTACGCTTAACGCGGCTATCGCGGTGGAAAGCGAAGTCGCTATGAGAGTGGGCAAGATCACGTCGTTAGGGGCGGCGCTTCCCGCTTCCGCCCTTAAGGAGATCACGGAAGTAGGCAACAACTGTATGCTCGTTGCCGCCAGCGCCAGCAACATACCCATGGCGTGAACGTTGCCGTCGCGGTCAAGTTCCTTTGCCGCCGCCATTCCCATAGGGGTTGCCACCCCGCCCATGCCGAGAAGGTTTGCCGAAAGATTCATGGCGATGTATTCTTCCGCCTTATCCGAAACGTTCCCGAACAGAAATTTTACCGGTTTTTTCAGCGCGCGCGCAAGTTTTTCGGTTATTCCGCAGTTCTCCGCGATTTTAAGCGCGCCCATCCATACGGCGTAAACGGCCGTCATGGTGAGCGTAAGTTCAAGCGCCTTTTCTCCGCCTTTAAGCATCGAAGAAAGCACGTCGTCCGGACGGACGAAAAGCATTACCGCAACCGAAACGGTTGTTAAAAAGAAAAAAATGCCGTTCATACTAAACGGTATGCCGCCGTTGCGTTTATTATGCGTTATCGCTTGCTTTTTTCAACGGTTTTATATATACTATTAGTATTAAATTACAGAGAGCGATATTATGGAAAACAAAAAATATTATATAACCACGCCCATTTACTATCCCAGCGGCAACTGGCACGTAGGCCATACTTACACTACGGTTATATGCGACGCTTTCGCAAGGTATCACAAAATGCTCGGGGAAGACGTGTTTTTCCTTACCGGAACCGACGAACACGGCCAGAAGGTAGAATATAAAGCGAAGGACGCTGGCGTTATGCCGAAGCAATTCGTGGATCCGTTGGTCGACGGGCTGAAAGAAATATGGCGCCTTCTCGACGTGAAGTACGACAGGTTTATAAGAACCACCGACGATGACCACGTGAAGGGCGTTCAGAAGATATTCAGAACGCTTTACGAAAAGGGAAAAATATATAAATCCACGTACGAGGGCTGGTATTGCACCCCGTGCGAAGCGTTCTGGACGAAAACCCAGCTTAAAGACGGCAAATGCCCCGATTGCGGCAGGGAAGTAAAACTTGAAACCGAAGAGAGTTATTTCTTCCGCCTTTCGGAATACGCGGACAGGATTCTTAAACTTTACGAGGATAACCCCGAATTTTTACAGCCCAAATCCCGCATGAACGAGATGGTGAACAATTTTCTTAAACCCGGGCTTCAGGATCTGTGCGTTTCCCGCACGAGCGTGAAGTGGGGCGTGCCGGTGGATTTCGATTCCGGCCATACCGTTTACGTGTGGATAGACGCGTTATCCAATTATATAACCGCGCTCGGTTACGGCTCCGGAAACGACGGGCTTTTCAAAAAATACTGGCCGGCAGACCTTCACCTGACGGGTAAGGAAATAATACGGTTCCACGCGGTGATATGGCCGGCGATACTTATGGCGCTCGATCTTCCGCTTCCGAAACAGGTTTACGGCCACGGTTGGTTACTTATCGGCGGCGATAAACTTTCCAAGAGCAAAACCGATAAAGTTTCAACCGAGCTTACCGATCCCAAAGAACTCGTTGAAAGATACGGCAGCGACTGCGTGAGATATTTTCTGCTGAGAGAAATTCCTTTCGGTAGCGACGGCGTATATACCAATGAAAGCCTGCTCACGCGGATAAACAGCGACCTTGCGAACGATCTCGGCAACCTCGTATCGCGCACCACCGCAATGATAAACCAATACTTCGGCGGAATTTTACCCGCCCGCGGAGCCGAAGAGGGACCCGATGCAGACCTCGTTTCCGTCGCCTGCGGCGTTTACGGAAAAGTAGGAAAAGCGATGGCCGCTCTCGATGCGCCCCTTGCGCTTGAAGAAATTTTCCGCCTTATCGACAGGGCGAATAAATATATAGACGAAACGGCGCCGTGGCTTATTGCAAAGGACGAAAGCAAAAAAGGCCGTTTGGGTACGGTTCTTTACAATCTTGCGGAATGTATAAGAATATCGGCCGTTATGCTCAAACCCTACCTTACCGTTTGCCCCGATAAGATTCTCGGCTTTTTCGGAATAAACGGGGAAACCGTTACCGGTTTCGATACGGTAAAAACGTTCGGGTATTTTTCCGGCGGCGAAAAAATCGAAAAGGCGTCGCCGCTGTTCCCGAGGATAGACGTTAAGAAAGAGATTGCCGAAATAGAGAAACTGGCGCTCTCACGCAGGGCGGCGGAAAAAGAACAGAAGCCTTGCGAATCTCACAAAAACAACGAGGTAAAGCCCGAAATAACCATTGACGATTTTGCTAAGATACAGCTTAAAACGGGCATAGTTTTAGCGGCGGAAAAAGTTGAAAATTCGGATAAACTTCTGAAAATGAGCGTACGCGTAGGCGCGGAAACGCGAACGATAGTAAGCGGAATAGCAAAATATTACTCACCCGAGGAAATGGTGGGCAAAACCGTTGTGGTGGTAGCCAACTTAAAACCCGCAAAACTGCGCGGCATCGTGAGCGAGGGAATGATACTCTGCGGCGAAGCCGCCGACGGCAAACTCACGCTTATAACCACCGTTTCCGAAATTTCCGACGGGGCCACGGTGCGCTGATGTTTTCGGATACGCACGCCCACCTTACCGACGAGGCTTTTAAGGGAAGAATCGACGAAGTTGTAAACGCTTTCCGCGCGGCGGGCGTAGGGTTGGTAATAAACGTAGGCTACGATCTTAAAAGCAGCGAAGAAAGCGCCTTAATCGCGCAAAATTACGATGAAATTTATTTTACGGCGGGCCTTCATCCCACCGACGGCGAACCCGCAACTTCCGCTTATCTTTCCCGTATACGCAGTATTGCAACGCTTCCGAAATGCGTGGGGATAGGCGAAATAGGGCTTGACTATCATTACGGCGGAGACAGGGAAGAACAGAAAAAGAAATTCCTCGCCCAGCTGTCGCTTGCGGAAGAAGCGCGGCTTCCCGTTTCGGTGCACGCGCGGGATTGTACCGCGGATATGCTTGAAATTATGAAGGACCGGGCGGAAAAACTTCCCGCGGTGGTTCTGCACTGTTATTCCATGGGCGCGGAAGCGGCGAAACTTTTCGTGCGCTACGGTTGCTATTTCGGTTTCGGCGGGGCAATTACTTTCAAAAACAACAAACAGATATACGAGGTGGCAAAAGTCGTTCCGACCGACAGGCTGCTTACCGAAACCGATTGCCCGTATATGGCGCCCGTACCGCACCGCGGGGAAGTAAACGAACCGAAATTCGTTCCGCTCGCGGCGGAAAAACTTGCGGAACTTTACGGAACGTCTACGGAAAAAATGAGTGAAACGCTTCTTTTTAACGCGAAAAAAGTTTTCAATATACGGTGAGTAAAATGAAAAACACCTACGTTTACGAAATAGACGGGAATTTGTACGTAAACCTTACGAATAAATGCTCAAATTATTGCGAATTTTGCGTTCGCAATATGAAGAAAGAATACGAAGGCTACGATCTGTGGCTGGAAAAAGAACCGACGGCGGAAGAAATACTCGCCGCGGTGCCGAAGGGTAAGGAGTATAATTCCGTCGTTTTCTGCGGCTACGGCGAACCCACCGAACGGTTTGAAGTTCTCAAAAAAACCGCCGCCGCGCTGAAAGGCGAATACCGTTTGCGCCTCAATACCAACGGGCAGGGAAACCTTATAAACGGGCGGGATATAACCGACGAGATCGCGCTTTTATTCGACGAGGTAAACGTTTCACTAAACGCTTCCACCGCGGAAAAATACGACGATATCTGCCACTCCGTATTCGGCAAACAGGCGTTCGGCGCTATTATAGAATTTGCCCGTTCCTGCGCGAAAAAGGGGGTTAAAACTCATTTTTCGGTGGTCGATTGCATAGGGGAAGACGAAGTTGAGGCGTGCAGGGTACTCGCTTTTCAAAACCGCGTTTTGTTCCGTGTGAGAAAGTTTATAGTATAAAAGCGTTCAAGAGCGAATAATGGATTCGCTCTTGAGCCGTCTTTTGTGAAGTTTGCGGGGTTTCCGCCGTAAAGAACGAATCTTTACGTTTGCAGTATGCCCCGATATAAAGGTGTTATACATGGCGATAAAAGATATTTTATTAAAGCACGGGTTTCGCTTCAATAAAAAATACGGTCAGAATTTCATATCGGACGCAAATCTTCTTTCGTCCATTGCCGAGCTTTCCGGTATAACCGAAAACGACGCCGTGATCGAAATAGGCGTGGGCGCGGGCACGCTCACGCGAGAACTTGCGGCGCGGTGTAAACGCGTAACGGGTTACGAAATAGATCCTAAACTCAAACCCGTACTTGAAGAAACGCTTTCCGGCGTGGAAAATGCCGTGGTCGTTTTTAAGGACGTTCTCAGCGTAAAAACCGAAGAAATAGAGAGAGAGGCAGGCGGGGAATACTGCGTGGTGGCGAACCTTCCGTATTATATAACCACCCCCGTAATAATGAAGTTCATAGAGGAAGCGAAATTCTGCCGCAAACTCGTTATAATGGTGCAGGAAGAGGTTGCCGAAAGGCTTTGCGCAAAGGAAAACACGCCCGAATACGGCGCTATAACCGCTTCCGTTTCCGTTTGCGGCGACGCAAAAATCGTAAAAAAAGTTCCAAGAACCGTGTTTTATCCCGTGCCCAACGTAGATTCCGCCGTGGTGAAAATAGATATAGGTCCGCTTAAATACGGCGTAACCGACGCGGAATTTTACCGTAAAACCGTGCGCGCGGCTTTTTCAAACAGGCGCAAAACGCTGGTGAACAATATTATGCTGTCTTTCGGCTTGCCGAGAGTAAAGGCGGAAGACGTTCTTAAAAGCGCCGGGATAGATCTTCTCGCGAGGGGAGAAACCCTTTCCGCGGAGAAATTTGCCTCGTTAAGTTTCGCCCTGAAAACGGCAATCGACAAAAACTGAAAATTTTCTACGCGTATTTTCATATCAAGTTTATTCGGTTATCACAATAAGTTAATAAAAATGTGATATGCTTTATTTCACCGTCGGGAATATTTACACTGCAAAACGGCAGGAGGGCCGGATGTTCAGAAATTTACGTAAACAGATAAGGGAAGCCGCTTTCGGCGTTCTGCCGCTTACGGTACTTATCGCCGCAGTCAATTTCATAGTAACCCCGATGAGCGCTATGAACCTTTTGTCGTTCGCGGTGGGCGCCGTTCTTCTCGTTATAGGGCTTACGCTTTACAATCTCGGCAGCGGGGCTTCAGTTGAATTTATGGGCGACCTTATCGGGGCGGAAGTTTCCAAATCGAAAAAACTTCCCCTTATTCTTGCGGTATGCGGGGCGATAGGCGTTATCGTTACCGTTGCCGAGCCGGATCTTTCCGTTCTTGCCAATCAGGTTCAGGGTATCGATAACGCCGTTCTCATTTTAGCGGTGGCTTCGGGCGTGGGCGTTTTTATGCTGATAGCCGTTTTACGGCTTGTGTTCAAAATAGAGTTGAAATGGGTTTTACTTGCGTTTTACGGGGTTATTTTTATTCTTGTATTCATTCTGCCGCGGGAATTCGTGCCGCTTGCTTTCGATTCTTCCGGCGTTACCACGGGGCCGGTTACCGTGCCTTTCATAATGGCGCTCGGCGCGGCGCTATCCGTTTCGCTCGGCGGAAAGGACTCGCAGGATGCGTCTTTCGGCATAGTGGGGATATGTTCCATAGGCCCCGTTTTCGCGGTTATGTTCTTATGTCTTTCAGGCAGCGTAAAAGTCGCGCAGGAGGCGGATGCCGCGCTCGCGTATTCTTCTTTCGGCGAAGTTATTCTGTTCTACGCAAAATCATTCCCGTTTTATCTTAAAGAAATGGCAATTTCGCTTTCGCCCATACTCGCGTTTTTTCTGATATACGATTTTGCGGCGTTCAAACTCAGTTTCAAAAGGCTGATGCGTACGCTGGTAGGCGCGCTGTACGTTTTTTTGGGGCTGGCTTTGTTTCTTATGGGGGCGAACGTCGGTTTCGTTCCCACGGGCAGGCACATAGGCGCGGCGCTTGCCGAACGCAGTACCGATATGCTTATACTTATGGGCGTTACCATGGGCGCGTTGATAGTGCTTGCGGAGCCTGCCGTTCACGTTCTCACCAAGCAGGTGGAAGAAGTTACCGGCGGGGTGATAAAAAAATCGGTTATTACGGTCGCCTTGTGCGTAAGTATGGCGGTTTCGGTAGGCGTAGCCATGCTTCGCATAGTTTACGATATAGATTTAAGATGGGTACTTGTTGCGGGTTACGGTATCGCGCTTGCGCTTACTTTTATCGTTCCCAAAATATTCACCGGTATCGCGTTCGATTCCGGCGGAGTTGCAAGCGGCGCGATGACGGCGTCCTTACTTCTGCCCATGGCAAGCGGCGCTACTTACGCCCTTTACGGCGGCAGCCCGGATATAGGTACTTACGTAATGACGGACGCTTTCGGCGCGGTTGCGCTTGTGGCTATGACGCCGCTCGTTGCAATTCAGGCGCTGGGGCTGATTTTCAGGTTAAAGTCGGTAAAGATAAAGAAAGCGCGCACGGAAACCGTTGCCGCCCTGCTTGCGAGAGAGGGCGAAGTAGTGGAATTGGCGGGTTTTTCATCCGTGGCGGACGCCGTTTACGGAAACGTTGCCGCTGAAAAGGTGAGAAAATTTTCTCTCACCCGTATAATATCGAAGAAGGAGAACGGAGAAAATGGCGGTTCTTAAACAGTTGTTTATAATAGCGGAGAGAAAACGCGCGGAAAAGATCTGCGCCGAAATAAAAAAACTCGGCGCCCATTACGAAAACGTAGTTCTGGCGCAGGGAACGGCAAGGTCGGATCTGCTGCAGGTTCTCGGCCTTGATTCCGCCGAAAAAACGCTTATCACCGCGTCGGTTTTTCCCAAAGACGTATCGGGCATAATGCTTGCCCTGCAAAGGGATTTCAAGTTCGGCAGCGGCGGTGGCGTGGCGTTTACCGTACCGATAGAAGCGGTTAGCGGGCCGGCGGGGGCGTTTATTCTGGCAGGGGGTGAATTATGAAGCACGAGGCGATATTTTTTATTCTCAACAAAGGCCACGTTGACGAGGCCATGGCCGCCGCGCGCGATGCCGGCGCGACCGGCGGAACGGTTATAACCGCAAGGGGTGCCGCCTCTCCCGAAGAAGCGCTTAAAATCTTCGGCATAGCCGTTCAGCACGAAAAGGAAATACTTTTAATTCTTTCGCCCGCAGATAAAAGGTCGGAAATAATGTCGGCAATTTCAAAGGCGGCGGGCTTGAATAAACCCGGCTGCGGCATAGGGTTTTCCCTTCCCGCGGAAGACGTTACGGGCATAACCCCGCTTGCGGGAAAGGACCGACGTTGACATTTTTCCGTAGTATATGTTATAATAAATAAATAGCCGCCCGTTTTTTATGCGGAAAAGAACAGGGAAAAAGCAATAGGAACGTGCGGCGTATAATCAGCGAACTATAAGCGTGGGCATATAATAAATTTTACGCATAACGGAAATATTATAATAATGAAAAAAATACTGATTTTTACCGTTACCGCGGGTAACGGACATAATTCCTGCGCGAAAGCGGTTAAAGAACTTTCAGAAAAGTACGGCGCGGAAGTTATAGTAAAGGATATTTTCCGCGAATATTCCAACGGGTTTTACGAGTGGATATTCGACGGCGGGTATAACCTTTCCGTGGGGAAGTTACGCCCGATTTATAACGCGGCATACAACAGGCTTTACAAAAAAACGTTAAAGTCTTACGGTATGGCGCGTTTGCCCGCCTGTTCGGTAGCGGGCGGAATGCTTAAAGAGATATATAACTACCGGCCGGACGCGATATTCTGCACGCATTTTTTCGCGGCGCTTACAATAACCGCTTTAAGGCGCGTTTACGATATACCCGCAAAGGTTTTTTTAACCGCGCTGGATTATCTGGTTTCGCCGTATATGGAGTTGTGTACGGGCGTTGATTATATAATGCTGCCGCATGAGGATTTTGTTGAAGGATATATAAAAAAGGGCTTTTCGCGCGATCAGATAAAGGTTACGGGCCTGCCCGTGAACGATAAATTCAACCACGCCCCCACTATGGAAGAAGCGCGCAAAAAACTCGGTATAGGCAAAGAATTCGTAATTACCATTATCTTCGGCGGCGGCCACTGGAACGGCGCTACGGAAATGGTGAAAGAGGTGATACGCGCCGGCGGAGAAATTCACCTTATAGTAATAAACGGGCACAACAAAAAAAGTTATAAAAAAATAGCCCGCATGAAAATACCCGAAAACGTAAAACTTACGAACGTAGGATTTACCGACGAGGTGGATATTTACCTTCAGGCAAGCGATATCGTTATGAGTAAAGCCGGCGGTCCTTCGCTTACGGAGATAATAACTTTGGGCAAACCCGTTTTAATAACCGAAAAACTTCCCTCGCAGGAAATACTCAATATGAATTACCTTAAATCGAAGGGAATGGCGGAATCTTTTTCGGATAAGCGCGAACTTATACGGCTTATCAAATCGCTTCGCGCAAGCGGAAAACATAACGAAATGGCAAAGAATATGCGCGCTTTCCGCCGCAACGGAATAGGCGAGGTCACCGAACTTCTCTTATCTTCTCCCGATGCGTCGTACGACGACGATCTCATCCGTTCCGTAAATTACCGCAAAGTCAAAAAATCGCTCAAAACGTCAATAAGCCGTTTATCTTAAAAGAATCAAGCCTTTTCCGTACGTTTTTATTGACAAAAATCCGTAAAAATGTTAAAATTCAAGCAGGAAAAGCGCCATTATCGTCGGATAAAATTTTCAGCTGACAACCGTTAACCCGCATTGCCCCGCTTTTGCGGGGAATTTTTACTTATGAAGAAGAAAATACTCGTCATAACATTGCTCGCCGCGGCGATTACGGGAACGTTTTTCGCGCTTCGCGCCCTGCTTCCGAACTTAAAGGATGCGGGCGTTTTATCGTCGCCGGAAAACGTGCGCGTAGACGGGCATTCTCTCGTTTGGTATTCCGTTGAAAACGCCGACGGTTACGAGGTGGAGATAGACGGCGAAATACGTTCCGTTTCCCGCGCGAAAATAAACCTTAAATACGCCGATAACGGTAAAACGGTGCGCGTTCGCGCGGTGGGAAGGGGATACGCGCCGTCTGAATTTACCGAAGCGTTCAGCCTTGCTTTCAGCGAAGCCACGCTCAGGGGAAACATCGTTACCTACGGGCTTTCGCAGCTTGATATTTCGCGTAAAGAATTTATTTATACCGGAGAGCCGGTTTCGGTTGAACCCGAAGATTTTTCCGCTTACGATTACGAATTTTTATATTGGTATATTTACGATAACGGAATCAAGTACCCGCAGGATAAGCCGTTCGTTTCGTGGGAATCCGTTTTGCTTCTCGCGGAAGTACGGCCTATCGAATACCCCGTTACTTTCGTTTTGCCCGAAGGTTTTCCGTTCGCGGGCGGGTTGCCGGAAACTTACAACGTGGAAACGCTCTCCGACCTTTTATCGCTTACTTCCCGGGCGGGCGGATACAGAATAGTGGGGTGGAGCACTACCGAAAACGGTGAAAACGAGGTGTCCGCCGCGTCGCTTACGCTCGGCCCGCTTACGCTTTACCCCCGTATTTCGCTGATTAACGCGGGTTTTACCTTCTCTCCTTGCGAAGGCGGCCTTGCGCTTGAATCCTACTGCGGCGGGGACGAATGTCTTTACGTTCCCGCATTTTATAACGGCGAAAAAGTGGTTAAAGTGTCCGGCGGCGCAATCAGAGGGGAGAACGCGCCGAACGTTGAATACGTTGAATTTTACGGCGATATTTTTTTGGATGAAGGAGCGGTATCCGCATGCCCCAAACTTACCCGTGTGGTATTCAACGGAAACGCCGCGGCTTCCGAAAGCGCGATTTACGTTGCCGGCGATCTTTCCGGTAACGACGCGCTCACGATCGTAATATACGGCGCTCCGCCGTCGGAAACCGCCTTTATCGCGGGTTATTTCGGTTTTCCGCCGGAGAAACCCGTAGTTTTATACGTTTCGGAAGAATATTTCGAAGCCGTCGGAAACGCCTATTCTTTCTGCGAAGTAAAAAGGCTTCCCGAAGAGGAATAACGTTATATTTTTAACGCAGTAACGGCGGCGCAAAGTTTTGCGCCGCCGCAGAGTCCGTACCCGATAGTTATTTCATAATTTTATTTTACTTAAAGTATCGGGGTATCGTTTCGGCTCTTTTAATACGGTTATTGCCGCTTCCGGAAATTTTTTCCGCAAATTTTTTTCGGCTTTCGGGGCGGAGCCGCCACCCGCGTACAGAATAAAAGAAACTTTTTTGCCCGTGAGATCCGTCGTTGCCAAAACGGTGTTTACGGGGCAGGATATTTTACCGTTCCAAATCGGCGATCCTATCGCTATTTCGTCGTAATCGCTCACGTTGTTGTCGTAGCCTGCTAATTTTGATTTTTTATTTAGGCCGGCCATGAAACCGCCGAAAAGAATCTTAAAGAAAAACGTTTTCGGCAGGTTTTTTTTGGGGATCGCTTTTCTTGTTTCATAGCCGTTTCCGGCAAGATAATTTGCCACGATATCGCCGTTTCCGGTATTTGAATAATATATAAACAACTTTTTCATAATCTTATAAAATTGTATTATTTTATCGGCAAAAAGTCAAGTAAATCATTGCGCCGGAAGCGAAGTTTTGACTTTGAAAATAACGGTCTTAAATCGTTGACAAAGGCGCTTTATTCTGATATATTGATAATAAGCAAGTGATTTAAGCTCTTATAATACGTTTACCAAAACTTTTTATAAAGGAGACTGTTATGGCTAAAATTCTAACGATCAGTGCCGACATAATAGAAATCGGAATGGATGACTGGAGTATAAAAGAAGTTCCTGCTGATTCCTTGAATTTTTTACCGCATGTTGGAGACAAAGTTGAAATCTTTCAAAACTCGAATAAAATCATAGTTTCTAAGGTTGAGGAAAAAGAAAAAATCACTAATCCGACTCAAGGACAACAACAGAATATAGCAATTAATAATATAAATACCAATGTTAATCACAATGGTCGTAGAGGAATAGCAAGGAACAAGTGGGTGGCTTTGGCGCTGTGCGTTTTCCTAGGTTTCGCAGGGGCTCATAAATTTTATGAACAAAAAGTTGTAATGGGAGTGCTATATATTTTGACGATGGGAGTATTCGGATTTGGTTTGATTATTGACTTTATCACAATTTTGTTCAAACCCACTATTTACTATGTTTAATTTGTTTACAGGCACAAAAGCACGAACGTAATAGAAATCGGGATATTTCTTTTCAAAAAACACCGCCGTAAGGCATTATAAGGGATTCCCCCGAAGGCGAAAAAAAGAGGTATAATTACCTCTTTTTTTGTGGCGCGCCCTCAGCCGAGCAATCGAGGATTGCGAACGCCACCGCCCGGACGAGGAGCGAATGGGAAAAACACGGATAAATTCAGTGAAAATGCAAGAAGAAATTTTTGGCGGTATAGGGGGTTCGAACCTCTAGCCTTCGGTTCCGTAGTGGCTGAAAAATTTGCCTCTCTTTTTCACTTTATAATAGAATTTTTCGTATT
>JAGCZN010000131.1 GCA_017959995.1 Clostridia bacterium | reverse complement strand
CCGTGGTCGTTTATTTTGCCCACGGGCGAAATGACGGCCGCGGTTCCGCACAGTCCGCATTCGGCAAAGTCTTCAAGTTCGTTTAGAGCCACCGGTCTCTCTTCCGTTTTAAGGCCCAGGTATTCTTTCGCCACGTAAAGAAGCGACCTTCTGGTGATCGAAGGAAGAATGGAATCCGATTTGGGCGTTACCACCGTTCCGTCCTTCGTCACGAATATAACGTTCGCACCGCCCGTCTCCTCTATATGGGTACGCGTGGCGGCGTCGAGATAAATGTTTTCGTCAAAGCCTTTTTCGTGCGCGTCAACTATGTTGTACATACTCATAGCGTAATTCAAACCCGCCTTTATATCACCCGTTCCGCGCGGCGCGGCGCGGTCGAGATCGGATATTCTTACCGTAAGCGGTCTGATTCCCCCCTTGAAATAGGGACCCACGGGCGTAACGAATATTCTGAACTGAAATTCGGTTGCCGGCTTAACGCCAATAACCGCGTTCGAGCCGAACATATACGGGCGTATGTAAAGCGAAGCGCCCGTGCCGTAAGGCGGCACCCAATCCGCGTTTGCTTTTACCGTTTCCGCAACGGCTTTTACGAACCTGTCCTTCGGAAAAACCGGCATCTTCATTTTAAGGCAGGAACGCTCCATTCTCTCCGCGTTGAGATCGGGCCTGAAACACACGATTTTCCCGTTTGCCGTACGGTACGCTTTCAACCCCTCGAAGCAGGTCTGCGCGTATTGCAGCACGCAGGAACATTCGCTTATCGTAATGGTATCGTCCGAAGTGAGAACGCCGCCGTCCCACCCGCCGTTATAAAGCGATACGTATCTTTTGTCCGTTTTTACGTAGCCGAAGCCGAGTTCATTCCAGTTGATGTTCATATAAAGCCTCTTTTGCTGTAAATAATTATAGTGTAAAATATATTATATCATTTCATAAAGAAAACGGCAATATTTTGAACGCCGTTTTTCAAAATTTTACCCGTGGTTTGGTTTTTTTTACGGTTTTTACGCGCAGCCGATTTGGTTCAAGGCGAAAATCCGCGCCGCAACAATCTTTTATAAAAAAGAAAAAGCCCCTTTTTCTCACGTTAAAGGCGCTTTTCCCCGCGTTTTGTAATTATCCGTTCATTTATTGAAGCGGAAAGATTTTATCATATCGCGGGCAACGTCCTCGCCCACGGCTTTACTTATAAGATAACCCTGTATAACGTTACATCCGTTCTTTTCAAGCTCTTCGAGCTGTTCTTTCGTTTCAACGCCCTCGCAAACGGTGTACAGCCCCAGGGTAGAAGCGATGTCGGTTATCATTTTGGAAACGATGGTATTATACCTGTTTTTGCCAAGATCGTTTACGAACACCCTGTCTATTTTTATCGCGGTTATCGGAAGTTTTGCGAGATACGTGAGCGACGAACTTTCCACCGCGAAATGGTCGAGATAAATATCTATGCCGCTCGACGCCAGAAATTCGAGTTTTCTTAAATTTTCGCCTATGGTTGCCGACAAGAGTGACTCGTTCACCTCAAGCCCGATCGAGCCGGGTTTCAGATCGTACCTTTTGTAGATATTCATAAAATTATCCACGAAGCCCGCCTGCATAAGCTGTACCGCCGAAACGTTCAGCGACACTTTTACTCCCGTTCCCTCTATGCTTTTGGCGAATTTCATTCACGTATCGAATATGAAATCGCCGAGTTTTACCATGTTGCCCGATTGTTCCGCGTAAGAAATGATCTCAAACACGCTCGCGTTTACCTGAACGCTCTTCTTCACACGAAAAAGTGCCTCAAATCCCACGATTCTGTTCTCTCTCACGTCGTACTGGGGTTGATATTCAAGGTAGAAATCGTCGTTGCCGATAAGCGCGGGAATATCTATCTTGAACAGATATTTAGAGTAAACTTTCTTCTGTATCTCCTGATAAACGTAGAAGTCTTTCCGTTCGAACACGTCGTCGGATTCGCTTTCCACCGCGCGTTTCAGCGCCCCTTCCACAACGCTCGTAACGTACTCGTAATTGCCGAAATCCATAGAGCGGTCAACTATTGCGAAGCCGCACTTAACGCGCACTTTTATAAGGTTGTCGTCTATCTTTACCACGCGGTTGAAGTGTTCCACCGTTTCGTTTAGATCGCGTATGAACTTCTGCCACGCGGCGGCGTCCCAGAACAGAACTTTCGCGTGATAATAATCGGCGTGAAAGCACGTTCGGAATTTTTCGCTTACCCTCGCCAACAGAACCTCTCTCACGCGCTCGGTGAATTTTCTGCCGAAAACCAACATTATCTCGTGTAAATTCTGAAAAAATATCTCTCCCACAAGAACCTGCTGTTCCGTTTTTATGAGATTGAAGTATTCTTCCTCGAATGTGGCGGCGGAACGTTCCGCTTCGGTTTCCGGCTCGATTACGGCTTTGGCGAGTTTGCCCAGTTCCAATTCGTAAGTTCCGTTTTTAAGAGCCTTAGCCTTGCATACGAAGGTCTGCTCGCCTCGGTAATGGGTAAATTTTATAAGTTGAAATTCCTTGTCGCCGAAAAATTTTATTTTTTCACGCACGGATTTAACACCGGGAAAATCCCTGACAAACGCCTTATCCGCTTTGAGGATCGAACCGTCGTCGTAAGTTACAATCTTATAATCGAAATTTTTCAATATATATCTCCTTAAAGTTAAATGGCGGCAGAACCGTTGACCCCGATCTTTTGTTCTTTTGTCCGATCCGTAACGGGAAAAACGGTTTCCTCACGCCTTTCGGGCCGTACCGAAAATTATTTTATTATTCTCATTATATACTATTCCGCAAAAACAGTCAACCCGAAACGTTTTGCGAAAATACCGTCATTTTTTCAGCCAGGTATACGGATTGACCGTAAGCAGCAGCGGATAGAGTTCCAGCCTGCCCAAAAGCATTGCGAAAGCCAGAACAAGTTTGGAAAAAACGGAGTAATTCGCAAAAGTTCCTCCGCCCGCAACGTTATCGAACATAGGCCCTATGTTATTGAAGCACGAAGCGGCCGCCGTGAAATTCGCCTCGAAACTGAACGATCTTTCAAACGACAGCAAAAGTACTATTACCGTGAAAGAAATAACGTAAAGCGCAAGATACACGCTCACGCTGCCGAGCGTTTCTTCTCCCACCTTTTTCCCTTCGAACTTGACTATGGTCGCAGTCCTCGGATGAAGCACGCGGCGCAGTTCGTTGCCCGCCTTTTTGAATAGAATCACCAAACGGGTCACCTTGAAACCGCCGGCGGTCGATCCTGCGCAACTGCCGATAAACATAAGCGCCACGAACACCGCCTTCGCAAGCGGAGCGTTCCAGGCGGTAAAATTTTCCACTACGTAACCCGTGGTCGTCATAACGGACGAAACGTTGAAGAAGGAAACCCTCGCCACGTCAGAAAAATTTTCATACAGCGGATAAACGCTGTAACTTACGAGAATTACCGACGCCGCGAAAGTGCTTAGATACGACCACAGTTCGCGGCTTCTGAGCACGGCGCGGAATTTTCTTATCAAAAGCAGGTAATACAAGTTGAAATTCACGCCGAACAGCAACATGAACACCGCTATAACCCATTGCAGATAAGAATTGTAGCCCGTTATACTGTCCGCCTTAACGCCGAAACCGCCCGTTCCCGCGGTGCCCATTGCGTGAATAACGCTGTCGAACAGCGGCATTCCGCCGCAAAGCAGCAGAATTATAAGAAGCCCCGTGAGGCTTACGTAGATTATATACAGTATTTTTGCGGTATCTTTGGAGCGGGGCACGAGTTTATCCACTATAGGTCCCGGCATCTCTGCGCGGAGAATGTTTATGGAACGGTCGGGCGTTCGCGAAGCTATCGCCATTACGAAAACAAGCACGCCCATGCCGCCTATCCAATGGGTGAAACTCCGCCAGAACAAAAGCCCGCGGCTCATGGATTCCACTGCGGTAACGATCGATGCGCCCGTGGTGGTAAAGCCGCTTACCGTTTCGAAAAGCGCGTCTACGTAAGACGGTATTTCGCCGCTTATAACGAAAGGCAACGCCCCGACGAGAGATACCGCTATCCATGCGAACGAAACGATAATAAGCCCCTCTTTCGCGTAAATTGCGGGATTTCTGCGCTTTAAGCACAGGATTAAAAGCAATCCCGTGCCGAGCGCTACCGCCGCCGTTTCCGAAAGCGAAAGCGCAACGGACCACTCCGCGTATATCAATGCCACGATCACCGGCAGGGCGAGCATTGCGCCCTCCAACAAAAGCACCTGCCCCACCGTGTAGAAAATCATTTTGTAATTCATCTTATCTGTCCTTGGAAACTATATCGGCAAGGTCGTAGATCCTCTCGCCCGCGGCTATCACTATGGCCTTGTCGCCCGCCTTTATAACGTCGGCGCCGGAAGGTATTATACTTACTCTGCCGCGAACGATGCCGGCAAGCAACACGTCTTTCCTGAAATTTATATCTTTAAGCGGAATATTGAGATATTCGAAATCCTGCAAAACGTTGAATTCAAGCGCTTCCACGTCTCCGTTCATAAGGCTGTAAAGCGTTTCCACCTTGCTTCCCTCGGAATTTCTCAAAGCCCTCGCGTATCTTACCAGCGTATCCGCAATGAGTTTTTTCGGCGAAACGATACTTTCCAGCCCGAGTTTTTCGGCTATTGCGGAAAGTTCTTCGGCGTTTATCTTCGTAATAACCTTGTTGGTCTTTTGCGACATCGCGTAGAAAGAAATGAGTATGTTTTCCTCGTCGTGTCCGGTAAGCGCCACGAACGCGTCGGCAGAGGAAAGCCCCTCTTCACGGAGCAGATCCTGATCCATCCCGTTTCCGCATATCACGGTAACGCCCGGCACCTGTTCCAAAAACTCCGCGCATTTATCGGGGTCTTTTTCTATAATCTTTACCTCTATATGGTTGTCCAAAAGCATTCTCGCAAGGTAATACGAAACGTTGCCCGCGCCCATAATAAGCGCGTTTCTTATCTGCTTGTGCGCGATTCCCAGCGTTTTAAGTACTTTTTGAGTATCTCTGCCCGAAATTATAACGCCCACCCTATCGCCGCTTTTCAATCGGAAATTTCCTTGTGGAATATACACTTCGTCGCCGCGGCGCACGGTGCAGATAAGAAAATTTTCCCTGCTCTGTCTGCGCAGTTCTATCAAAGAAACCCCGTCCAGCGGCGAATCTTCGCGAAGAATAAGTTCTATCATCTCGAAACGATGGCTACTGAATTCTTCCACCTTTGCGGCAGACGGCAATTTTATCACGTTGTATATGGCGCGCGCCGTGAGCATTTCGGGGTTTATCGACATGGAAAGTTCAAGCTGGTTTTTCATAAAATCAAGGCTTACGTTATCGTTGTTACCCGTATTCCTGATTCTCGCCACGGTATATTTCGCGCCCATGCGTTTGGCGGCGAAACAGCTAAGCATATTCAGTTCGTCCGAACTCGTTGCGGCTATGAACAGATCGGCTTTCGCCGCGCCCGCTTCTTTCAGTTTTTCGTATTCGGTGCCGTTACCGCAAATACCCATTACGTCGTAAGCGTTGGTTATTTCGGAAACTACCGCGGGGTTTATATCTATGGCAAGAACGTCGTGTTTTTCCCTGACGAGGCTGGCGAGTATCGTTTTGCCTATCTTGCCGCAACCCACGATTATTATTTTCATTCTCTGCTCCTTTTGACTGAAAGTCAAATCCCCTATATTATACATATTCGGAAACGATTCGTCAACGCTTTGATTTTGATTTGACGTCAACCTGTAAAACTTTAACGTAAAAAAAAGAATGAACGCCCCGTTCACCCCTCTTCCGGTCCGGATACCCTTCCGTATCCCGTAAAGCCTACCTTATTTTTAACGTTTTCTTTATCTTCGGCGCAATAACGCAGGCAAGCGTAAGTTTCAATGCGTCCGGCAGAACGTAGGGGATTACGCACCAGGCAAGCGCGCTTCCCACGCCTATAGCCCCCGTTTTTCTCGCGTAAATGATCATAAACCACGCCGTTCCGAAAGCGTAACACGCCGCAAGCCCCGCCGCAAGCCCCGCTATCACCGCGGCGAAATTATCCCCGAACAGCTTGCGGAACACGAACGAGGAAAGAGGTATGAAGAAAAAACCGATTATGTATCCGCCCGTAGTTCCCGCTATCGCTGGCGCCGCCTGAAATCCCGAAAAAACGGGTACGCCCGCAAGCCCCAGCAAAACGTAGGCCGAAACCGTAATCGCCGCGTCCTTTTCGCCCAGAAGTATCACCGTGAAAAACACCGCGAAGGTTTGCATCGTGAACTGAACGAAAGGTTGCGGCATAGGAACGGTCACCCATGCGCAAACGGCGGTAAAGGCCGTACACACAGCTATAAAAGCCGCCTTTTTCGCAATAAAACGGCTTTTTTCGGCCGTTTCGCTCCATTGTTTTTTTACCGTTTCTTTTTTCATTTGCGTATTTTATTATACGCCTTAAAAAACGATATGTCAACCGAAGTAAATAAATCGGTTGACATATTCCGTCAATTTTTCTTTATAAGTTTTTCAAGCTCCTTCATAAAAGACGAAACGTCCTTGAACGAGCGGTAAACGGAAGCGAAACGCACGTAAGCCACTTCGTCTATATCCTTTAACCCGTTCATAACCATCTCGCCAATCTGTTTGGAAGTTACCTCCTGATCCAGACTGTTGTATATCTGTTTCTTTATATCTTCCACCAGTTTGTCTATCTTATACATGGGAACGGGGCGTTTTTCGCAGGATTTTATAATGCCGTTCTTTATTTTATTCTCGTCGAACACCTCGCGCGTGCCGCCCGATTTTACCACTAAGATAGGCGTCATTTCGATCGTTTCGTAAGTAGTAAATCTTCGCCCGCACTCCGTACACTCACGGCGGCGGCGAATGGAAGAACCGTCCTCCGTCCCGCGGGAGTCTATTACTTTGCTTTCGGTGCAACCGCAATACATACACTTCATCTTATCCTTATCTCCTATCTTTCGTTCGGTTTCATTTTACCATATTTTTTCCCTTTTGTATAGGATTTTTGAGTTTTATTTATAAAAGAAGCGCGTTTTTTCACACTTTTTTGCTGTTTTCCCCCGTTTGCGCCCGCCTTTACAAGCCGGTAGGCTTTTTCCGTCTCCGCCCTGTTTTCGGGCTTTGCATACTGCAAAAGCGCGCGTTGCATCCTCTTTTCTTCCTTTGAACGCGGAACGTAAACGGGCTCCATCGTATCGGGATCTATGCCCGTATAAAACATACAGGTCGAACGGGTAGACGGCGTAGGATAGAAATCCTGCACCTGTTCGGGCATAAAACGAATGGATTTAAGATATTCGGTAAGTTCCACCGCTTCTTTGATGCCGCACTGCGGGTGCGAGGATATGAGATACGGCAGAACGAACTGTTTTTTACCCAGTTTTTCGTTTGCCGCGCGGTAACTTTCGGCAAACGTTTTATAAACCGAAAAATCCGGTTTATTCATACATTTAAGCACTTTATTGCTGCAGTGTTCCGGCGCGACCTTAAGTTGCCCGCTCACGTGGTACTTTACCAGTTCTTCAAGAAAGGTTTTATCCTTATCGTAAACCACGTAATCGAAGCGAATACCGCTTCTTATGAACACTTTTTTGACTTTGGGTATCTTTCTCGCTTTTCTTAAAAGTTCCACGAAACCGGCGTGATCCACTTTAAGATTTTTACACGGTTCGTAACCGATGCAGTATTTATCCTTACACGCGCCGTATTTAAGTTGTTTTTCGCAGGCGGGTTCGCGGAAGTTGGCCGACGGACCCGAAAGGTCGTGTATATATCCCTTGAAGTCTTTATCGTGGGTTAAAAGTTCTATTTCGGAAAGAATACTTCCGTCGCTCCTCTTCTGAACCCTTCTGCCCTGATGGTAATTTATTGCGCAGTAAGAACAACTGCCGAAGCAACCGCGGTGCGAAGTTACTGAAAATTTAACTTCCTCCACGGCTTTTATTCCCCCTTCCGCCTCGTACATCGGGTGATACGTCCGCTCGAAAGGAAGCGCGTAAACTTCGTCCATCTCTTTTTCCGTAAGCGGAAACGCGGGCAAATTCTGCACCGCGGCGTATTCGTCGTTCTGTTTCTGAACCAGTACCGCGGCGTTAAGCGCGTCGGTATTTCTCGATTGTTGCCTGAACGCCTTTGCGTATAAAAGCTTGTCTCTCCTACATTCCTCAAACGAAGGCATCTCCGCCGCGCCTTTCGCCAGAAGGTCGTCCGTTTCGGATAAGTGCCTTAAAACGCACGTTCCGCGCACGTCCTTAATTTTTTTAACGGGCACGCCACGGGCTACAAGCGCCAATATATCCTTCAACGGCCGCTCGCCCATTCCGTAGATAAGAATGTCGGCGCCGCTGTCCGCAAGTATTGACGGCATCACCGAATCCGACCAATAATCGTAATGTGCGACTCTTCTTAAACTCGCCTCGATCCCGCCTATGATAACGGGCGAATCGGGAAAAAGCCTTTTAACGTTTTTCACGTAAACCGTAAGCTGTCTGTCCGGTCGTTTGCCCTGTTTGCTTCTGGGGCTGTAAACGTCGTCCTGCCTTTTTCGCTTTGCCACGGTATAATTGTTCACCATTGAATCGACTACGCCGCCGCTTACTAGAAAACCGTATTTCGGCGCGGGAAATTCGGTATATTCCCTATCGGTCAGCGGCTGCGGAATAATTCCCACCGAAAAACCGAGCGACTGCACCAACCGCCCTATTATAGCGTGGCCGAACGTGGGGTGATCGACGTATGCGTCCGACGATATAAGTACGAAATCCACTTCGTTCGGGTTATTCAGTTCCTCTCTCTTAACGGGTATGAACATAATTAGTTTTTATCGGCGCATATTATGTGTATGCTGGTATTTTTACGGGTACTGATATCTGTTTACACGGTTGCGGTAAACGCGTACTCATTTCTTCTTGTAAAATTTCAGAAAGACGCCTACGAGGAAGGCGAGTGCGAAAACTCCGTGCACGACGGAAAAATTTTCATAGCCGCTCTTCTCGGCGGGGCGCTCGGCGCGTTCGTGGCAATTTTCGCGCTGAAATACCGCAGAAGAAGTATGTTCCTGATGGTTCTTATGCCGGTGATAACCGTACTTAACGCCTATCTCGTTTACCTTGCCTTTACCGGAACGTTCGGCTTGTACCCCGTGCGCTACGAATACGGCAACGCCTTATTTTCACGAATAGCGCGATTTACACGATTATTTTAGTATATAAAAACCGTTCCGTCAATCGTTTGGAACGGTTTCGGTTAATATTACCCCGTTAAACGGAAAGCGATCGGGTTTTCATTCGTAATCGTCGAAATCAAGGCGATCCTCGTCCGAAGCGCCGCGTGTTCGTCCGTTCGCGTGAACGGGCGTGCAGTTGTCGTCCGGCGCGGGCGGGCAGGGGTTGCGGTCGCGCGGCGCGGGCGGACAGGGCGTACACGGCCGATTTCCCCCCGTTCTTACGAGAACGGCGTCTTCGCCAATTTTTTCAATATCCCCGAACGGAAAAGATTTGCTTTCGCCCATTCCCATAAAACCGCACGATACCGTAACGGTTTTTATTTTTCCTTCCGGAAAGGTAAAAAGCGCGTCCGTTATCCTGCCTAGTTTTTTCCCCGTGGAAAGTTCAACTACGTCTTTCTTTTTCAAATCCGAAAACAAAATATCCATACTTTAACGTATGCGCATCTTTTCAAGGGTAGAACGGTAAATTTATTTTCCTGCGCCTTACCGTATGAATAAAGCGCGCTTGCTCATATGAGAATGCGTCGGTACGTTTTCCGAAAACGCCCTGCGTTGGCAAGATTAACGGCGGAGCGAGCAAAAGAAAAAATAAAAATATCCGAAGAGGATATCGTTCGGTTTATTAAAAACGCGTTGCTGAAAGAGCCCAAACAGGCGATCTGGCTGCTCGTAAACAAAATTATACTGTATCCCGAAAAGATAGCAATATTTTACAATTACACCGAAAAACCTACTCCCGATGATGAAGATCATCGGGCTTTTTCTTTCTATAAAAGTAATATTTACCGTGAAAACACCGCCTTGAAAGCGGTAGTTTTATACGTTTGAACAGCTTTCAAAATCACAGATAAAATAAGAAAAAACCATTTTCATCAAACCGTTTTGCGGTTCAACTGAAAATGGTTATGGTGGAGATAGTCGGGGTCGAACCGGCGACCTCTTGAATGCCATTCAAGCGCTCTACCAACTGAGCT
>JAGCZN010000130.1 GCA_017959995.1 Clostridia bacterium | reverse complement strand
GAATGACCGTAGCCTACGACGGAATGACTTTCGAACTCTGAAAACCTCCGAATAATACAACCGAGCGCCCGCGTAAGTTAAAATTTTAACGCGGTTGAACTATCGACACGACGGAAGCGGACGCTTCGGCAAATAAACCATAAAAAAACCATTTTCATCAAACCGTTTTGCGGTTCAACTGAAAATGGTTATGGTGGAGATAGTCGGGGTCGAACCGGCGACCTCTTGAATGCCATTCAAGCGCTCTACCAACTGAGCTATACCCCCAAGGCTTTTTTATTCTAACATTTTCTCCCTGTTTTGTAAAGAGAATTTAAGGCGATTTCCGCAATTCGTAAAAAAATATCTCTCCGCCGTAAACCAAGCCGTGGAATTCCGACGGAAGTGCGCTTGAATATATGCGGAAAAACCAAAGCGGTTTTTATGGACTTAAATAAATAAATACGCAAATAGCGCCCTTTTTCTCACAAAAGAGCGCTTTTATGCTTTTTGGTTTTATCTTTTACCGAACAATGCGAGAACGCCGTTTATAATAAGCGCAACGCCTACGATAATAAACAACCAATTTAACGTGGTAGCCTGCGCGACGATAAGCATTACGCCTACGATAATGGTAACTATATTGAGTACCAGTGAGAGAATAAGCTTCGGTCCGCGAAGTATTCCCAAAACGCCGCTTAAAATCAGAAGGACTCCGAGAACGATCAGAACTACCGCGGCAATAAGCCACCCGCAAAGAATGATTATTGCGCCTATAGCGATATTTACGAGTCCGCCGACGAGGTTTTTCGTGAATACGTCGATAACGCCCTGCACGATAAAGAGAATGCCGACTACGGTCATTATCCAGCCGAGCGCCGCGCCTTTATATATGCAAAGCAAAATGCCCGCTACTATGTAAGCAAGCGCCACTACGAAAGCCTGCAAGTTGTTTTTATTTTGAGCCATGTTTTACCTCCTTTAAGCAAAAGCCGCCTTTATCGCAAAAAAACGGCGTTTACTTGTATTAAAATTATTTTATGCCGCCTTAAAATTTAAGGCGTTTATAAACTTTTTCGTTCTGCATTATCCGCCCCGCGCCGAGTACCGCAAGAAGCGGAGCGTTTTCGTTTACCTTTACGGGAAGGGAAAATTCGTTGTAAAAATACTCCTCTATACCGATAATATCGGAAAGCCCGCCGGAAAGATATATGCCGGTGTTGCGGATTTCCGCGGAAACTTCAGGCGGAAGTTTTGCCATTACCATGGAAACGATCTCGTAAATTTTGTTGACGTAAAGTTTGATAGGCTCGGTCACGTCGCACGCCTTTATCTGCATGGAGCGGGGATTACCGCCGGCAACGTCCCTGCCGTTTATAACCGTAGAAGTTGTATCGCCCGGCAATAAACTGCCTATTTCACGCTTTATCCGCTCTGCCGTTTGCAAGCCGATGCGAAGGCTGCGGGATTCTTCGACGTAGTCGATAAGCATATTGTCAACGAGATTTCCGCCTATATTCGCGGATACGCCGGCAATTACGCCATCGAGCGAAACGGCTGCGATATTGGTAACGTTACCGCCCATATCTATAACGAAACAGGGGTTTGAAACGGTTATCGGAGCGCCTGCACCCACCGCCGTTGCAACGGGAGATTCCAAAAATTTCACGTTGTTCACGCCGCACGCGGAAAAAAGATTTCTGAATTTTTTTACAGCCGCGCTTTCGGTCCCGCAGGGAACGGTTACCGCGGCTTCGACGCGGGTGCCGAACCGCGACAGTTCTATTTTACGGAAAAACTCGTCCAGCATTATTTTCGCCACGTTTTCCTTTTCGATCTCACCGTCTACCACGGGCGAAAAAACGGTAGTTCCCTTTGCGGCCTTTCCCACCATTCGCTTTGCGGCTTCGCCCACGGCGTAAACGCTGTTACGCCCGTCGCCCGAAACGGCAACGAGGCTCGGCTCGCATAGAATAACGCCTGCGCCCACCTGATATATTGCGGTTTTTGACGAACCGACGTCAATGGCAAGTCTGATACTGCTCATTTTCAATCTCCTTGAAAACTTCCGTGAGTTTTTCGACCGGCAGACCTATAACGTTGGACAGGCTGCCCTCAACCTTTTTAACGAGAGGAAATCCATCCTGCACGCCGTAGCTTCCGGCTTTATCCATACACGAACCCGTGGCGACGTATTCCTCTATAAGCGAATGCGGCAACTCGTTGAAATACACCGACGACGTGACGAAGCCCGTTTTTTTCTTGCCGGCGTCTCCGTAAATTACGCAATATCCGGTTATTACCTCGTGCCGTCTTCCCGACAGGCGGGAAAGCGTTTTGATCGCGTCGTCCCTTGAGGACGGTTTGCCTATGATCTCCCCGTCAAGAATCACTACGGTGTCGGCGCCGAGAACCACTCCGCCGCGTTTAGAAAAAACGTCCTCCGCCTTCTTTTCCGCAAGGACACGAACGTATTCCTCCGGCGAAAGACGTTCCTCTACGCATTCGTCAAACGACGACGGTACAACCGTGAAGTTCACCCCCGTACGTCCGATAAGTTCTCTTCTCCTCGGCGAAGCTGATGCGAGAATTATTTCCATATACGTATTATACATTTTTTCTTCTCTTTTGTAAAGCGATAAAATGTGTAAGCTTATATAAAAATTCTTTTAGTCAAACGCTTTACGGCGCGAACGGGAATAAAACGGCAGTTAAAAAACGAACGCCCGAAAACGCCGTATTTCACGGTTTTTTTCTAAAAACGATTGCAAAAACAAGCCGTAAGTGATAAAATGTTTTTATGAAAAAAACTTGGTTAGACGGTAAAACTTTCATCATAAGCGGCGCTTCTTCGGGAATCGGCAAGGGAATTGCCGAAAAACTGATAATCAAACACGGCTGCAAAGTTATAGGAATAGGCAGGAACGAAAATAAATTTATCGATTTTTCCGCCAAACTCGGAGAAAACGCAAAACTTTTAACCTACCGCACGTTTGACGTAACGGACGAAAACGAATGGAAAAATCTTGCGAAAGATCTTGAAAAAGACGGGATACGTCCGGACGGGATAATAAACTGCGCCGGAATACTTCCCCGGTTCAAAAAGGCGCTCGACACGGAGACGGAAGACGTAATAAAGGTAACGGAAACGAATTTCTTTTCCTGTGTTTATTCGATAAATGCCACGTACCCCCTAATTTCGCGTTCGGATACGCCCGCGATAGTAAACGTATCAAGCGCGGCGGCGCTTGCCACCATAGTAGGCACTTCCGCTTATTCCGCCGCAAAAAGCGCGTTGAAAAGTTACACCGAAGCGCTTATCTACGAACTTAAAGGAAAGGCGTACGTTTCGCTGGTGATGCCCGGTTTTGCAAGGACTGATATTTTCCGCTCGCAGAACACTTCGATAGACGAAAACAAACTTATTAAAAATTTGAGCATGCCCGCGTATAAAACCGTAAACGCGATCCACCGTGGGATAAAACGCAAAAAAACGAGAATTATTATAGGAAAAGACGCCCACGCGATGAACTTTTTTTACCGCTTGTTTCCGAAATTTACCATGGGTGCGATAAAGAAAGTTCTGAAAGGCTCAAAACTGAAACTGTTTGAAGACGTTTTCTGCGACGATTAGTTTTTAAGTTTTTAATAAAAAAGCGCGGCGATTTGCCGCGCTGATTCCGATCTGACAGCCTTGCCGATAAATCCTTACGGAACATTCGGTTTAAGCCGCTTTTTTTGTTTGTGGAAAATTATTCCGCCGTTTCTTCCGCGTTTTCGGGCACTTCTTCGCCTACGGGATCGGCTTCGGCCGTTTCGGGAACGGTATCGTTTACGCTTTCTGCGGGCTGCTCCGCCTCAACGGGAATTTCTTCCGCGGGCTGCTCGTTATCGGAATGTGAGGACTGGTACACGGCAACTTTATCGAACTTAATGAAGTTTCCGCTGTTTTCCCTACCCGTTTCGAGAACGAAGGTGTTTTCGTCGTTATCTATTTCTACGACTATGCCGCATATACCGCCGATGGTTTTCACCCTGTCGCCCACGCGCAGACTGTTGAGTTTTTCTTCGGCCTCTTTCTGGCGTTTTCTGTTAGCCCTGCTGGAAGTGAACATCATAACGCCGAGTATCACCACTAAAACGCCGAGTAATATCCACATAGTGGAGCCGCTGCCCCTAGGTGTGGCACCGTCACTCGTCAATAAATTGAATAAGAACATAATAGGTCCTCCGGTTAGTTTATACCGATAAATATCCCTAACGGAATCGTATACGGTTTGCTATAATAATATGATATATTTTTTGGAAAAATTTTGCAAGCGTTTTTCCGCCGATTCGTCCGTTTCGACAAAGAACGTCAGAAATTTTTGTCCGTTCCGTACTTTTCGTAAAATTCTTTGGCGAAATCGCGCAGGTATCCGCCGATTATCGCCTGCCGGATATTGCGCGCCAGTTTAAGCAGAAAATACGTGTTGTGCATGGATAATAGCATGGCGCCCGTCATCTCGTTCACGTTTACCATATGCCTTAAATACGCCTTCGTGTAGTTGCGGCAACAGTAACAGTCACACTCGGGATCGAGCGGCGTGAAATCTTCCCTGTACCTTCCGTTTCTAACCACCACGCGCCCGCGCGAAGTAAGCGCGGTGCCGTTACGCGCGATTCGCGTTGCAAGTACGCAGTCGAACATATCTATTCCGCGGAAAACGCCCTCTATAATGCAATCGGGGCTGCCCACGCCCATAAGATAGCGCGGCACGTTTTCGGGATAATATGGAAGCATGGAATCCATTACGTCGTACATTACTTCCTTCGGTTCGCCCACGGAGAGGCCGCCTATCGCTATGCCGTGCTTCGCATAGTTTTTCGATTCTTTAAGGCTTTCCGCTCTCAGATCCTTGAACACGTTGCCCTGAACTATCGGGAAAAGCGCCTGATCGCCGTCCTCGTGAACTTTATTGCACCTTTCAAGCCAGGAAAGCGTTCTGTACATTGCCGCGCGGGATTGATCGTACGTTGCCCCGTATTCGCTGCATTGGTCGAACGCCATAATTATATCCGCGCCGAGGTTGTGTTCTATATCCATCGCCTTTTCCGGTGTGATCAAGTGGTAACTGCCGTCCACATGGGAACGGAACTTTACTCCCTCGGCGGTTATATCGTTGAGATCCGCGAGGGAAAACACCTGAAATCCTCCGCTGTCGGTAAGGATCGGTCTATCCCAGTTCATAAATTCGTGCAGACCGCCCGCTTTTCTGATAAGTTCGTCACCGGGGCGTATATATAAGTGATACGTGTTTGAAAGAATTATCTGCGCGCCTATCTCTTTAAGATCCTTCGGAAGTATTCCCTTGACCGTAGCCTGCGTTCCGACAGGCATGTAGATCGGCGTTTCTATATCGCCGTGCGGCGTGTGGAATATTCCCGCGCGGGCCCCGCTGTTCTCGTCCTGTTTTATTACTTCAAAAGAAAATTTTTCCATCAGCGCACCTTATCTCGATCAAAAACGGCCTTTTTCTAACGTTATCAAAGAATAAGCATACAATCACCGAAACTGAAAAAACGGTATTTTTCATTTACGGCAACGTTATACAATTCAAGTATTTTCTCGCGCGAGGTAAACGCGGCAACGAGCATTATAAGCGTGGATTCGGGAAGATGAAAATTCGTTATCAACGCGTCAACGCACTTGAATTTATACGGGGGATAGATAAAAATATTCGTTTCTCCCGAACATTCTTTTACGAAACCGTTTTCGTCGGCAACCGTTTCAAGCGTGCGAACGCCCGTAGTTCCCACGGCGATAACCCTTCTGCCCTCACGTTTTGCGCGGTTGATCTTTTCCGCATTAACCGCGTTTATCGCGTAAAATTCGCTGTGCATAACGTGTTTGGTAACGTCGTTCACCTTGACGGGACGGAACGTTCCGAGCCCTACGTGAAGCAATACTTCGGCAAACTCAACGCCTTTATTTTTCAGTTTTTCGATAAGTTCTGGCGTAAAGTGCAAACCCGCGGTAGGAGCCGCCGCGGAACCTTCCACCTTGCAGTAAACCGTTTGGTATCTGTTCTTATCTTTGAGCTTTTCGTGAATATACGGCGGAAGCGGCATTTCGCCGAGGCGTGAAATTATATCTTCAAAAACGCCGTTGTATATAAAGCGGACGATGCGGCCGCCCTCGTCCGTGCGCGAAAGTATCTCAACCGAAAGTTCTTCCGACGCGTAAAGTTTTACACCTTCGCCTGCTTTTTTCCCCGGTTTTACGAGTACTTCCCAATCGGTAAGATTTTTTCTGCGAAGAAGAAGAATTTCCACCTTTCCGCCGTGTTCGGTGTAAAAATACAAACGGGCGGGCAGCACTTTGGTGTTGTTTACTACTATCAGATCCCCTTTGTGAAAGTAATCGGTAACGTCGCGGAAGATCCTGTGTTCTACCGCGCCCGTTTTTCTGTCGTATACCATCATTCTCGAACTATCGCGCGGTTCAACAGGCGTTTGCGCTATGAGTTTATCCGGCAGTTCGTAATAAAAATCCTTGGTTTGCATAGTTAAAAGCGGCGTTTATCGCGCATTATCGTCAGTTTTCATCATCGAACATAGAGGTTTGGTATTTGTTTGCCTTGGGCATTTTTTTGCCCAGATGCTCGTATGCCCTGCGCAGGCATACTCTGCCGCGCGGCGTTCTGGAAATAAAGCCGAGCTGAAGCAGATACGGCTCGTAAACGTCCTCTATCG
>JAGCZN010000129.1 GCA_017959995.1 Clostridia bacterium | reverse complement strand
CGAGGCGAGCGTTCCCCCGCAGGGCGGAAGAAAACATCCCCAGCAAGAGTGCATAAGGATAAACACCACCAACATACTGTTTATTTGCGGCGGCGCGTTCGTGGGCCTTGATAAAATCATAGAAAAACGCAAGGAAACAAGCCAGATAGGCTTCCTTTCCGAACAGAAGAAAAGCGCTTCCGCGCCGGACGGTTTCATTGAAGACGTTCAACCGCAAGACCTTACCAAATACGGGCTTATTCCCGAATTCGTCGGGCGCGTGCCCGTTACCGTAAGCCTTCACGGGCTGGATACCGCCGCGCTGTGCCGCATTATGAAAGAGCCCAAAAACGCTCTCGTAAAACAGTATATGAAACTGTTCGCCATAGATAACGTGGAACTTGATATCACCGACGACGCCGTTGAGGAAGTAGCCCGCAAAGCTATAGACTTAAAGACCGGCGCCCGCGGTTTAAGAACCATTCTCGAAGGTATTATGACCGACGTTATGTTCGATATTCCTTCCCGTACCGACGTTAAAAAAGTGGTTATAAACGGCGCGGTAGTCCGCGGGGAAAGCAAACCCGTAGAAGTTATGAAAGAGGCCGTTTAAGCGTGAAAAAGGCGGTTAATCCGTTTTCGGCCGCGTCCGTTCCGCACGGGCGCGGCCGCTTTTTATACGGTTCGGGGCGTTTTAAGCGATCCTTGCGGCGCCCTAATTTTCGCAAAATCGAAAAAATTGTTGACAAAACCGCGTTTTATATATATAATGTAGTTAAATATAATCGTAAAGGGTGTTGTATATGAAAAAATTTGCGCGTATACTCTCGTTTATAACGGCGGCCGTCGTGTGCGCGGCGCTGTTTGCCTCCTGCGCGTTGGAAAAATCGACCGACGACAAGTACTTCGATTACCGGCTGAATGCCGACGGAACGGGCTACACCGTTTCCGCCTCGCGCGAAAATATGCCGATAACCGTAATAATTCCCGAAACGCACGAAGGTTTGCCCGTTACGGGCGTTGCCGAACAGGGTTTTTCGGGCGATAATTGCGTGGCAATAAAAGAAGTTGTTATAAAGGGCGCCGAGGTAACGGTAGGCGCGCACGCTTTCAGAAATCTGCCCAATCTGCGCTACGTTGAATTCCGCAACGCTTCAACGGTTACCGTAGGCGAATACGCGTTTGAAAACTGCGCGGATCTTGCCGAACTGAAACTTGCCGAAGGGCTTAACGCTTTCACCGCGGGCGTATTTGCTTTCAAACTTGCCGCCTTTACCGATCTAGCGATCAGGGCGAACGAGGTGAATATAGGGGAATACGCTTTCTCGTACTGCGCTTCGTTAAAATCGTTCACGGTTGCCGCAACTACGGCAAACGTGGCAGAAACCGCCGTTGAAAATTGCCCGAACCTTTCCGGAATAGTTTACGCGAACTGAACCGTAAGTACTTAAAATCAAAGATAAAGGCGGCGTACTGCCGCCTTTTCGTTTTGTTAAGCGTGTTTGTTTTACGCGTTCTTTTAAGCGCCGCCCGTATAGCGGGCGGCGCTTCCTTTTACGAAAACGCGGAAAAAAACCGTTATTCCAGCAGTTCGGGGTGCAGTACGGCCGCCGATACGGGCGGATCGTTTACGGGAAAGTTTTCCCACGTAAATCCCGCGCCGTTCACAATTTTTTCAACGGGAACTCTCACGTAAGAGGCGTTTGCGCAGGCGAGAACGTTTCCGTCCGCATCCTCTATATAGCCCTTTCCCGTGAACGCAAAGGAGTAGGTTTTCGTTATTTTGCCGAAGCATCTTATAGGCTCGTTAAGCGGAACGGGCTTTTTGAAAACCACTTCTATCTTACTCGTAACGCCCCAGCTTTCCGGGCTACCTATCTGAATCGCGCGGCCGATGGTTTCGTCCAGAACGGCGGTGATAAGTCCGCCGTGCATGCGGCCGGGATAACTCTGGTGTTCGTTCCGCCCGTGCGTTACCGAGTACACAACGCCGCCTTCAAGTTCGTAAAAATCCGTGCCGAGGGCGTGCGCGTTTATCTTTCCGCACACCGCGCACATATCCGCGTTGTTTTGCTTGTTTATTATTTTTCTTAAAGTATCCATTAACGAAACCTCTTTTTAATCTCTTTTTATATAGCGTAGCGCCGTGAATTGCGTCTTACGCCGCATTCATCATTCACGTTCCCGCAGGAAACATCTCGCGCCCGTCAGGGCATATTTCCCGAAGGCAAACTATCCTTTCAGCCTTACCGTAACCTCGCCGCCGGTGAGCGTATGAAGCGTACCGTCGGAAGTTCTGACTATCAGCGCGCCGTTATCGTCGATATTTTCCGCAACGCCGTAAAACTCCTTTCCCGAAAGGTAGTATTTTATTTCCTTGCCCGTAAGGACCGAACGTTCGCGGTAGTATGAAATATGCCGGTTTTGCGCGATATAAGGCACTTCTTTAAGAATTTCACAAACCGTTGCCGAAATTATTCGGCTGCGCGTAAGATTTTTTTCGCCCAGCGCGCCGGCACAGGCGACGTCTGCGGGGAAGTTTTCCGTAGTAAGGTTTATGCCCACGCCCGTAACCACGAAAGAAGTTTTTCCGCTTTCCATGTCCGAAGCGGCCTCGGTAAGTATACCGCATACCTTTTTTTCGCCTACGTAAACGTCGTTCACCCACTTTATCGCGGGCGATTTATCGGTTAAGTTCTCTATCGCCCTGCAAACCGCCACCGCCGCGAGCGACGTGAACTTCACCGCTTCCGCAAAATCTCTTTCGCCGCACAGCGCCAAACTGAAATACGCGCCCGTTTTATCGGGGGAATAGAAAGAGCGGCCCAGCCTTCCGCGCCCCGCCGTTTGCTCCGCGGCAACTACAAGCGCGTTTTTCCCCTCGGAAACGGCAAGCCGCTTGGCCTCGTCGTTGGTGGAACCTACGGTGGGCAGGCAAACGATATTAAGCGCCCTGAAACGCGCGTTTACGGCGTT
>JAGCZN010000128.1 GCA_017959995.1 Clostridia bacterium | reverse complement strand
CGAGCGTTTCGGCCAGTTCGGAATTTTTCGCATCTGAAACGGCTACGTGCAACATTCTGCGAAAATGCGAATAAACGGAAACGAACAGCCTTTGCTCGCTTTCGTTTTTAGCGAGAAGATCGGTAAGCACGCTATAAGCTTCGTCAAACCGACCGGAAGAAATACGCTCAACCATTTCGTACACCTGATATTCGCTATCCTTGCTTACCACTTCGTTCACGGCGTTCATATCTATCAGGCCGCTGTCGGCACAATAGTCGGTAAGTTTGCCCATCTCGCTGTTTATGGTAGTTAAATCGAGAAGCGAGTATTCTGCTATCTTCTGCGCCACGGCGGGCGTTACGGAAAGACCGTTCTTTTTTGCCTCGTTACAGATCCACCCTACGCAAAGAGCCATATCCGGATCGCAATCAACGGTAACGCAATTTTCCGCCTTTAAAAAGGCCTTGCACTCCTTTTTGTCGTTTACCACGAAAACGGTGGTTTCCGACGGGTTTTTTAAGTATTCGGCAATGCCGTTCTTCTTGAGTTCCTCCGCCGTAGGGTAATATTCTCTTACCACTATCATACGCTTTTCGCTTACAAAAGGGAAACTCATAAGCGAAGCATACAGATTTTCCGATACTGCGGAGGAATTTTCACCGTCGATCGAAAGAAAGTCGAGTTCGGGGGAGGAAACGCATCTGTCCCTGATGAGGGATACGGCGTAATTTCTCAAAAAATCGTCGCTTCCCGTCAAAATATACACGGGTTCCACCCGATTGTTAAGGCTGCGTTTAAGCTCGCTGTATTTCAATTGGGTACCCCTCCCGATTCTTCGTTAATTGTAACACGAAAGAGAAAAAAAATCAACGTTTTACAATATGCCGAACGTAAAAAGTTGCGAAAATACCACGTATAAGACAAGAGCAACGGAGCATACCGACGCCTTGACCGAAAATTTAAGGTTAAACAAATCGGAAGCGGCCAATATCCCCGCGCAGTATATAAGCGCCAGAAATCCGCCGGCTGCAAGTGGAGTGGTGAAAAAAGAAAAGTCTATTTCAGATACGAATTTGTTTGCCGCGCCGACAAGAATATTCGGAATAAACATAAATATCTTTGCAAACGGAAGTATCGCCGATACGGCGACGGACGACAGGGATATTACGAATAAAACCGAAACGAGAGGTATAACGATAAAGTTAAGGTATGCTGATATCCAGCTTACGTATCCGAAAAACGCTACGGAAAACGGAAGCGTTCCTATCTGCGCGGCGAGCACCGCGGAAACGCTGTTTCTTACCGAAAGAGGTAAAAATCCCAGCAAACGGGATATCGGCCCGACCATTACCGTAATTGAAATAACCGCCGCGTAGGATAAAACGAAACCGTAAGAGATAAGATATTCGGGCTTTATAAGCAATAGTATGCCGGCGCTTAAAAAAACACCGTTTAACATATCGTATTTTACGCCCACGATACGGTGAAGCAGAAAGAAAGCCGTCATTATGAACGCCCTGACGGACGACGGCGAAAAACCGCATATTCCGCAGTAAAAAAACGATACCGCGCACGTAACGGCAAACGAAATCCAACGGTTTACGCGGATTTTTTTGAGCAGAACGTAAACCATTGCGGTAATAAACCCGACGTGAAGGCCCGAAACGGCAAACAGATGCGCAACTCCGGCGTTTTTCATTCCCGTGAGCACCGAAGCCGACAACTCCGTTTTATCGCCGAAAATCATTGCGTTTATAAACGCGGCGTTTTTTTCGTCCGTTCCGCTTTTAACTACGTTTTCAAGCTTTCTTCTTACCGAGCCGAATATATCCGGGCGGTTACCGTTGACCGTAAATTCCGAAAAATCGGTTTTTCCCGTATATCTTACGCCGGAAGAAAACGCGTATAGATCGCGCGAACCGTTATACGTTTTTGCCGCGGGCGAAACGTCTGCGTAAAAAGAAATCACGTTGCCGTATTCGAATTTTTCTTCCGCCGTGGTGGAAACCGTTATCTTCTGCCCTTTTATTGCCGTTTCCCCGTCGGAAATTTCCGCTTTTGCAAAATTTAAGTATCTCACGCCGTTCGATTCGCTCTCGCCTTCGTACACGGCCTTTACCAAACATTCGCCTTCTACCGTCTTTTCCGAAAAGAAAATATCGTAACGCAACTTGAAATTAAAAAAACCGAAAACGAGAATAAGCTGGAAAACGATCGTCCAAACGAGCGTTAGCGAAAGTGACTTCTTTTTTACAAACGCATAAATCGCACCCGTTAATACAGGCGTAAAAACTAAAATAATCGCAACGATATTAAATGATTTTAAGCCGAGCACAAAAGCAGAAATCCCGATGCCGTAAACGATGGGGATAAGAACTGCGGGGCGGAAATTCATCAGGCGTTTCATCGTTTTCAGATCGTGTAAGTTTTTCCCTCTTCAGCTATCGAACACAAAGCGTTATCGCCTATATCCTTACCGTACTCGTTTTCGGCATAGTCCGGTTGAAGATGCGTAACTATCGTTTTTACGCCGTATTCTGCGGATAAATGCGAACAGATCTTCGCGCTCATATGCGGTCCGCCGGCACGGTATTTTTCGGATAAAAACGCTCCGTCCAAAAGCGCGAGATCCGCGCCCGTAAGGTTTTTTTTCAAATCGGAACATTCGTCGGTATCTCCCGAATAAACGAAAGATTTTCCTTCCGAAAAGCACCTGAACCCGAGACAGGTAACGGGGTGACGGGCATTAAAAAATTCAAACGACGTTCCGCCTATGGAAATTATATCTCCCCCCTTTACTCTCTCCGTCCGGAAAAATTTCATTCCCTCGATAAGAGAAAGCGCGGCGCAATCTTCATCAGGAACGATAAGGCGTATCACACCCGAAAAAAGTCCGCGGCGAAAAAGGGATTCGAGATAATAATTATATACTCCGAGATCGGATACGTGATCGCTGTGAAAGTGCGAAATTATAACGGCGGAAACTTTTTCCGGCCGTGTTTTTCCGACAAGCGAAGAAAATACTCCGCTGCCCATTTCGAAAGGAAACGTTCCGTTTGCCGTTTCAAGCAGATAACCGCTCGTTTTGCCGCCGTTTTCAGCGTAAGGTCCGTATTTTCCAAAAACTGTCAGTTCCATTTTTTTACTCTTGCCTGTTTTTACTTGATAAATATTTGCGTTCGGGTTATAATATAAGTGCCTGCGGTGTACGAGGAGCGGATACTATATGGGATCCACATTATACGAAAGGGAGTTCGCGTCTGTACCGATATGCAAAGCCTGGCCGTACGGACGTGCGGCGCAAATACAGGAAGTCTGACGCGGTAAGCAGAACACCCACCTGCCAAAAGCGGGTTCGACATTTTCCGTTCACGGCATCGGCGGGTAAACGAAAAAAAGGCTGTAATCGAAATTACAGCCATTATTTTATATCTTTTTTATTCCGTTTAATATCGCGAAACTCCACTCGTTACACGAATCTCTGAGCGAAGTGCGCCTATCGGAAGATATCCAATTTGAAATAACCGATACCACGCCTGCTGCTATACCGGACAAAATCGCTTCCGACAGCGGAATAAATTTGGCTTTCATTTCTGGTTTTGCGTAAAGCTCGGCGATGAAATCGCGGAAAATATCGCGAACTTTTCTTCTCATACAAAGCATAAAAACGGAATTTCTGAGCTTTTCGGCGTTTACGAACACGCCGTCGTGATACTCGGCGAATTCTACCGCGCATTCGGCAAAATTAAAATCAAGAAGTTCGTTATTGTGTTTTTTGATGATCGCTTCGCAAAACGCCATGTGTTCGTTGATGATATCGTGATAAATGTCCTCAACCGATTTGTAATGAAGATAAAACGTAGTTCTGTTTATCTTCGCCTCGTCCGCTATTTCTTTTATTGAAATATCGGTAACCGCTTTTTCGCACGCAAGCGATAAAAACGCGCGCCTTACGGCAGCCCTCGTTTTTACCACCCTGATGTCCTGTTTAGTTGTTTTCTTCATATATATCCACCTTCAAAAAAATTATTTTAAT
>JAGCZN010000127.1 GCA_017959995.1 Clostridia bacterium | reverse complement strand
CGGCTACGTTTTCTGGGGCGGCAGAGAGGGGTACGAAACCCTTCTTAATACCGACGTGAAGTTTGAGCAGGAGAATATCGCTCGTCTTATGAAGATGGCGGTCAAATACGGCAGGAGCATCGGGTTTACGGGCGACTTCTACATTGAGCCGAAGCCGAAGGAACCCATGAAACACCAGTACGATTTTGACGCTGCCACTGCCATCGGCTTCCTCCGTCAATACGGGCTGGATAAGGACTTTAAAATGAATATAGAGGCCAACCACGCAACGCTGGCAGGCCACACCTTCCAGCACGATCTGAGAATCTCCGCGATCAACGGGATGCTCGGTTCTATCGACGCCAACCAGGGCGACTATCTGCTCGGGTGGGATACCGACGAATTTCCGTTCGACGTCTACACGGCCACAATGTGCATGTACGAGGTTATTAAGGCCGGCGGACTTACCGGCGGGTTTAATTTCGACGCGAAGAATCGCCGCCCGTCCTACACGGCGGAAGATATGTTCGAAGGATATATTTTGGGAATGGATACCTTCGCTCTCGGTCTGATCATGGCGGCGAAGATCATCGAGGACGGACGGATCGACGGGTTTATCGCCGAACGGTACGCAAGCTATCGCAAAACGGAGATAGGCAAAAAGATTTTGGCTAACGAAACGACGTTGGAAGAACTTTCGGCTTATGCCGAAAAGCTCGGCGCCCCCGAACTCCCCGGCAGCGGCAAGCAGGAGAGTCTCGAGGCTATCGTAAACAGTATTTTATTCAGTTGAGCCTATGAATACGTATATCGGTATAGATTTGGGCACGTCGTCGGTTAAATTGCTTCTGGTGGCGGCGGACGGAGGGATTCTGCGCAGTACTACGGAGGAGTACCCCGTCTGTTATCCGCAGAGCGGGTGGAGCGAACAGGACCCGCGGGACTGGCTCTCCGCTACGGTCAAAGGGCTTGACGTTTTGTTGAAGGGCACGGATCGGGCAAACGTAAAGGGCGTTTCCTTCGGCGGGCAGATGCACGGGCTTGTTCTTCTGGATAAGGACGATAACGTGATTCGTCCCGCCATCCTGTGGAACGACGGCAGAACGCAGAAGCAGACGAACTATCTGAACGACGAGGTCGGAAAGAAAGAGCTTTCCCGTTGTACCGCAAATATCGCGTTCGCGGGGTTTACGGCGCCCAAGATCCTATGGGTGAGGGAGAACGAGCCGGAAAACTTCGCGAGAATTGCGAAGATCATGCTCCCTAAGGACTATCTCGCCTATAAATTCACGGGTGTGCACTCCACCGATTATTCGGATGCGAGCGGCACTCTCCTTTTGGACGTAGAGCGCAAACGTTGGTCCGCTGAAATGTGCGCCGTTTGTTCCGTCAAAGAAGAATGGTTGCCGACCCTTTACGAAAGCTACGCCGTCGTAGGGCGGATGAAGGAGGAATTCGGCCTGCCGAACGCCGTAGTTACCGCGGGTGCGGGCGACAATGCGGCCGCCGCGATCGGCACGGGCACCACGGCGGACGGAGACTGCAACGTCTCCCTCGGCACGAGCGGAACTGTGTTCATCGCGCAGGACCGTTTTTCCGTAGACGAAAACAACGCTCTCCATTCGTTTGCCCACGCCAGCGGAAAGTATCACCTGATGGGGTGCATTCTGTCCGCTGCAAGTTGTAACAAGTGGTGGATGGAAGAGATTTTGCAAACTTCCGATTTCGGTAAGGAGCAGGATGGGTTGGAGGCGTTACTCGGCAAAAACCCCGTGTACTTCCTGCCGTACCTGATGGGTGAGCGCAGCCCGCATAACGATGTGAATGCGCGCGGCGGTTTCCTCGGAATGCGTCCCGATACGTCTCGCGGGCACATGACGCTCGCCGTGCTTGAGGGCGTGGCGTTTGCCTTGAGAGACTGCGTTGAGGTTGCGGCGCAAAGCGGCCTTTCCGTCACCCGCACGAAGATCTGCGGCGGCGGGGCGAAAAGCAAGCTCTGGAAGCGAATCATCGCTAATTGCTTCGGCGTACCGGTGGTTACGCTCAATACCGAGGAAGGGCCGTCCTACGGCGCGGCGATGCTCGCCATGGTCGGGGCCGGAGAGTATAAAAACGTTCAATCCGCCGTAGAAGCTATCGTCCGCGAAAAGGAAGTTACGCTTCCCGACGCTACCCTCACCGAACTGTACGAGAAAAAATACCGCGTCTTCCGCACGCTGTATCCCGCCCTGAAGGGCGTGTTCGGCGATATGGCGGAATAGGCGGCACTATAAAGCCCACACGGAAAATATCAAAAAAAAGCGTGTAAGTATTGTAAAAATACCGGCACGCTTTTCTTTATCTTAAATTTTTCGGATAATTCAGGTGAAGACGGTGGCAGCGGCGATTTTGCCCCGATAACCGCGCTAAAACGCGCAAAGCAGCGGCATTGCGGAGCGGAACGGCAACTTTAGCCGCGCGGCTAAATAGGTTTAGCCGCCATAATATTGATTTTGATAACGAATGATGGTATAATAACCTATATTATAAACGGGAGTTTTCGGCAGTTTTGAAAGAGCGAAGATCAATGATTAAAAAACTAGTATTCTTTTTATTTTTATTGTTAATCGTATCGGCAACGTTCGTCGGTTGCGCGGATGGGCAAAAAGAATCTTACGGCGCGTACGTTCAAAGCGCGGAAGAATTTTATGCCGCTTTGCAAAACAAGGAAGCGGTTATCCGTGTGGGCGACCTTACGTTTGCGGAAGAAACGAAGATTCAACTGAATTACGGTTTGACTATCATCGGCAACGGTAGCGGCGCCACTATCAAAAACGCCTTTTTTAACGTTATCGGGCCGAACACGGCGGGCGAAACGATCGACGTGGTTTTTGACGGAATTATTTTTGACGGCGGGCATCACAACGCGTTGCCGGAAGAACGGGACAAAAGTTTTGAAGATATTTTTGAAAGCGAGCGTGAGGATAAGCGTTGTATCAATCCCGATTGGGGCTACGTGAATCTTTCTTTGAAGAACTGCGGAATAACCGGATATGCCGCGGTGGACGGCAGCGCCGTTCACATAGGGAATACGTTCCACGAAGGAGAACAGACCTTCACTCTTGAAAACTGCCGTATTTACGGAAATATTGCAAGAAACGGCACCGTAAAGGTATATAATAACAAATTGACCACTTCGATATCCGATTGTCTGTTTTATGATAATACCGCGGGCGCGGCGGCGGGTTTTGTAATATCGAACGGCAGAGCTACGATAGAAAACTGCAAAATCGAGAACAACGTATATTTCCCGTTTGCCGATCTCGCATACGAAGAACGCGGCGGCGGGGCGTATCTCGGCGGCGTTGACGCGGAGATGAAAAACTGCGTTATCAGAAACAACGAAACGGTTTCGGGCGGCGGGCTTGCAGTGGTTTCCGCTATGTCCGGCAACGGAAAAACGCTTCTGCAAAATTGCCGCGTAGAAAACAACAGGGCTGAAAACGGCGGCGCGGTATTCGTTGATAGCCTGCAGGGGCAACCGATCGACTTTATCGGGTGCGAGTTTTACGGCAACGAGGCAAGCGTAAAAGGCAGTATATTGTACGCCGAACCTTACGCGTATTGGACGAAGAAATACAACGGCGGCCAAATCAATTTGCTTTTCTGTTCCGCCGCAAACAACGCCGCGCCGGACAAAGGAACTTTCTGCTTTTACGAGGCGAACGAACTTGCCGGTTATATCGTTCTTCGCGGATGTCTGATGCTCGATGAATCGGAATACGCGCCGAAAGGCAACTACAATTACGTAACCACCGCGAAAAAGGCGTTGGAAGACGGTGCTGTGGTAAGCGTTACCGTATCTGAAAACGAAAGCCTGAAAGCGGTAAAGGGTTCTTCGGCGGATATCGTAGTTCCCGCTGAAATATACAGCGGCTGGCACGCCGTTTTTGCGTCCGCTACTGCCGATCATACTATCGGCGAATACCGCCAGCCTATTGTAAGAACGCCGGTCATAGGTGGGCTTATAGGTATTTTTATCGTAATCGCGGTAATAGTTCTGTCATCGGTCGCAATAATTACAGTTATTGTTACGAAAAAGAAAAAAGCGCCCGAATCACGCGTTATCGGG
>JAGCZN010000126.1 GCA_017959995.1 Clostridia bacterium | reverse complement strand
GCTTGAACTGAAAGATATGCACAAAAAACTGGGCATTACTTTCATTTACGTTACGCACGACCAGGAAGAAGCGCTTACCATGAGCGACACCATAGTGGTCATGAAGGACGGCACCATTCAGCAGATAGGCACGCCCATGGATATTTACAACGAGCCGAAGAACGCGTTCGTCGCCGACTTTATAGGCGAAAGCAACATCTTCTCCGGCACGATAGTGGGCAAACGCAAAGTAAAATTCATCAACCACGTTTTCGACTGCGTTGACGATTTTCCCCTGCACGAAAAGGTGGACGTTGTAGTGCGGCCGGAAGACGTTGTTCTTAAAGACGGAGGACAGGGCCAGGTGGACGGAGTTATCACGTCGTCCATATTCAAGGGCGTTCACTTTGAAATGGCGTTTACCGTGGGTAAAACCGAAATTATCGTTCAGGACACCGTAGAACGGAAAGTGGGCGAAAAAGCCAGCGTGTTTATAGATCCCGAAAGCATACACATTATGAATAAGGAATTCGTTTCCAACAAATACGACGGGTATATAACCAAAAGGAATACCGTTTGCTTTGCCGACGGAGAATTCGAGTGCGACGTTACCAAACTGTATCCCAATTCGCACCTCGACGAGGAAGGTTATCTTATACTTGAAAACGGCGAAAAAATAGACCTTACCGACGTTGACGTGGAAGTTGAAATAGGCCTTAACGATATCGAAATAATCGACAACGACGAGGACGGCGACGCCTGCGGATCGATAGTTTCCATCATATACAAGGGCGACCATTATCAGGTAATTATAAGAACGGACAAGGAAGAAGAGGATTTCGTTGCCGATACCGAATACGTGTGGAACGAAAACGACCGCGTAAGCGTTAAGATCCCGCCCGAAAAAATCGGCCTTAAACTAAAACAGGCGGAGGTAAGAAAGTGATGAAGCTCCGCTTTTCGAGAAAGCATCTGTGCATACCGTACGCGGCTTTTCTTGCGCTGTTCGTTATAGCGCCCATTATAATAATGCTGTACTACGCTTTTACCGACAGAAACGGCGCGTTTACGGTTATGAACTTCGGCAGGATATTTTCCGACGTTTCCACCATATCCGCAATACTTACTTCCGTTTCCGTGGCGATAATCACCACCGTTATATGCCTTTTGTTGGGCTATCCGGTAGCGTACATACTCGCGCGGAGCGGGCTTAAACGGGCGCCTACGCTGCTTATACTGTTCATTACGCCCATGTGGATAAACTTCGTTCTGCGCCTGAACGCGCTGAAAGAATTTTTTTCGCTTATAAATCTGCTGGATAAATCGCCCTACTTAAACACGGTTATAGGAATGGTTTACGACTTTCTGCCCTTTATGATACTTCCGCTTTACACCACGCTTATAAAAATGGATAACAGTCTGGTGGAGGCCTCGCAGGATCTCGGCGCGAATAAAGTTACCACGTTTATAAACGTTATTCTTCCCCTGTCGATGCCGGGAATAATTTCCGGAATAACGATGGTGTTCATGCCCACTATGACCAACTACGTCATAAGCGATATCCTCGGCAGATCGCAGATAACTATTCTCGGTAAACTCATTGAAAACCATTTTATGCAAAACAACTGGAATATGGGCGCGGCTATCTCTATGTTCTTACTTTCCGCAATGTTCGTATTCACTTGGTTGACGGGCGGTTTCAAATCCGATAGCGAAGGTGTTGCAAGGGGGTCCGGATTATGGTAAAAAAATTGATTCCCCGCCTTTTTCTCACGTTAGTACTGCTTTTTGTATATACGCCGATATTCGTTTTGGTGTTTTTCAGTTTTACCGATACTACCATTATCGGCCAGTGGAACGGCTTTTCCTTCGCGCTGTACGCAAAACTGTTTTCGGACGCGCACATTATGGGAATAGTACGTGATACGGTGATTCTCGCGGTGGTGGCTTCGCTTATATCCACTATCCTCGGAACGGCCGGCGCGATAGGCATATTCTATTCCAAAAAGCGCACGGCTTCCGTTCTTAACACGGTAAACAACATACCCGTTATAAATGCGGAAATAGTTACGGCGTTGTCGCTCGCGCTGATGTTCGCGCTGGTAATGACGTTTATGAACAAATCGCTTGCGTCGCTCCTTATAGGGCACGTGGTGATAACCGCCCCGTTCGTGATACTTTCGGTAATGCCTAAACTCAAACAGATGGATCATAATATTTACGAGGCGGCGCTCGACCTCGGCGCAACGCCGACCAAAGCGCTGTTCTCGGTGGTAATACCCGAAATAATCCCCGGTATGCTATCGGGCTTTATGCTTTCGGTAACGCTTTCGCTTGACGACTATATCGTGACCGCTTTCACCAAACCCGAAACTTTCGATACGATAAGCACCTACGTTTACAATGCGGTGAAAGTTCCCGTTCACTCGGCGCTGCCGGGGCTCAGGGCGCTTTCGGCAATAATCTTCGCCGTGATCGTAATAGTGGTGATTCTTATGAATTTTTACAGAAAAAAGGAGATAAAAAAGTGAAAAAAACCGTTTGTTTACTGCTTGCCGCGCTTCTTGCGGGCGCTTGCTTTTCAACCCTTGCCGCGTGCAAGAAGGACGCCACCGAATACGGCGAACTGACGCTTCGTATCTGCAACTGGGAAGACTATATTTCGGAGGACGAGGAAACGGGCAAAACCCTCGTTGAAGAATTCGAAGAATGGTACGAAAACGAAAACAACGTGGATATAAAAGTAGAATATTCCACTTTCGGCACTAACGAAATACTCTATAACAACCTGAAGATCAACCCGGGAATTTACGACCTTGTTTGCCCTTCGGATTATATGATTCAAAAGATGATGAGCGAAAATATGCTTGAAAAATTCGGCAATCTCGAAGAGAGCGTTCCGAATTACGAGGAATACGGCTCGCCTTACATGAAAAACCTTTTCGAAACGAACGGATGGGAAGAATACGCCGTTCCCTATATGTGGGGCACTATGGGCTACGTTTATAACCCCGAATTCGTGGAATACGACGAAGCGGCTACGTGGAAAGCTGCCATCAACGAAAAATTCAAGAATAAAACGACGCTTAAAGACAGCGTGCGCGATACGTACTTCCTAGGCGTGGGGCTTGCGAAGACAGACGTACTCGGCAGAATGAGCGGCGATTATTACGCTGAAAACGGCACCCTTTCTTCCGCGGACTATCAGACGTTTTTGCGCGACGCGTTCAACGACACGACCGAAGAGACCGTGGAAAAAGTGGAAAAAATGCTTAAACAGGCAAAAGCCAACGCCTTTTCGCTTGAAGTGGACGAGGGCAAAAACGATATGGCCACCGGTAAAGTGTGGCTGAACTTCGCCTGGAGCGGAGACGCGGTTTTCGCTATGGACGAAGCCGAAGAAAATAGCGATACCGTTCTTTGCTACGCCGTTCCGTTAGAGGGCAGCAATATATGGTACGACGGCTGGGTAATGCCCAAAGGCGCTAATAAAAAACTTGCCGAAGCTTTCGTAAATTTCGTTTCCTCACCCGAAAACGCCTGCAAAAATATGGATTTTATCGGCTACACGAGCGCGATAGGCGGCGAGGAAGTTTTCAACCGCATTAAAAATTCGGATTACGCCTGCGAAATAGACGACGAAGACGCGGAAGAAATAGACCTTACGTATTTCTTCGGTGAAATAAACGGCGCCCCCGCGATCGTTTACTGCAACGATCCCAACCGCCAGCTCACGGCGCAATACCCGAGCGAGGAAATAACCGCTCGATGCACCGTTATGGAATACTTCGACGACGAAACGAACGACCGCATCAATTCCATGTGGAACCGCGTTAAAGCGGGCAACGTTTGGCTTTACGTGATTATAATAAGCGCGATAGCGGTAGTTGCAGCCGCCGCGGTAGTTATAATAATACTTGCCAAAAAAGGCGTTTTTGCCAAAAAAGTTAAAAAGGGCTTTACGAAAATAAACTGACCTTAAATAAAACGAATACGCCGCCGCGGATCGTTTAAGATCCGCGGCGGCGCTTTTTTACCGTTTTTTCTCTCTGAACAGGAAAGACGCCCTCAACAGTGAAAGTCTGTGCCTCATGTGCGGATGGTATTTCAATCCCTCGTCTTTCAATTCTTCCGATACGGCTATCTCTTCCGTTCCGGTGGCGCAACCGGCCTGTTTCATCTTACCGTAAATCTCCGCGCGCGACGGAACGCTTTTTATGATTTTGCGTATTTCGCCCCAGCGTTCTTTAATTAAATTATGATCGAATTCGTGCGATACGGGCGGGTTATTAAGTTTTTCAACTTCCGGATAAAGTGCCCCGTACGCTTTTTTAACAGCCTGCCAATCGATCTCTTCGGGGATTATTTCCACGTCTTCATAGTTTGAAAACTCTTCGTATTTTTTAAGTATCAGAAGCGTTGCAACGCCCACTTTTCTGCCGTGAAAATCGCTTAATTTTCCGTCAAGCAGTTTTTTACATTCCCAAAAATGGGAAAGAATGTGCTCTGTGCCCGAGGCGGGGCGGGAATTTTTAACCAGGCTCATGCCGATGCCCGTCATAAGCAGCCCCTCGAAAACCGCGGCGGCGCTCTCTTCGTCCTCTGCGGTAACGCGGTCCGCAAGCGAAATTATTCCGTCAACCGCGTCCCGCGTGAGTTTCGCCACGCGTTCACAGTAATACTCTCCGCTTAAAATATGCGAGACCTGCCAGTCGATAAGCCCTACGTACTTACCCACCATATCGCCGAAACCCGCGCTTTTCAGATATGCGGGCGCCGCGGCGAGAATCTTCGTATCCGCAATAATAACTTCGGGGCTTTTCGCGGGATAGGTTATTTTGAAATTTCCGTCGGTTATAGGCGCCGAATAAGAAGCGAACCCGTCCATCGAGGGCGCCGTTGCGAAAAGACACAGTTGCTTGTTTTTTCTTGCCGCCGCAAGACGGCATATATCGTGAAGCGAACCCGTTCCGACCGAAATAACTCCGTCCGCTTCACTTAAAAGCCCCTCTATCGCGCAAACTTCGCGCATTGCGGCGCAGCGAAGGTCATCGTAAATTTTATAGGTTACTTTATAACCCGCCCTCTCCACGCTTTCGGTAACGCCTTTTGCCGCCGCAAGCGTATTTTTATCCGCAACGAAAAGAAGCCTTTCGCCGAAACCGTTGCGGCGCAAGATATCGCCCGTTTCCGCGGTTATTCCGCTGCCTGAAACAATTTCTTTTATATCAAACGTATGTTTTCTGCCGCAGGGGCAGTTTTCAAATCTTTTCCTTACGTCGTTTAGATTCATTTTCAGAATTCTATATGTTTTACGTTCTTTTTGTTGCTGTAACGGTAAAGTATTATCTTACGGCCTATCGTGGCCACGCATTCGGCGGAAAGTTTTGCGGCAAGTTCGTCGCCTAGTTCGCGCGCGGAAAACGCCGCGTTTTTAAGCACGGTAAGTTTAATAAGCTCACGCGCTTCGAGAGCGTCGTTTACGGACGACAGAAACGCTTCGGTAAACTCTTCGCTTTCTTCGCCGACGCTCGCCTTTCCGAGTTGGAAAACCGGTTCCAGCGTGGACGCAATAGCTCTGAGATTGCTCCTCTGTTTTGAATTCAACATATCTTTCTCCTTAAAAGTGCCCTTTTTCTCACGTTATCGTCAATCAATGAAGTCAAACTCCACTTCGCCGATAACCACTACGTCGCCGTCCTTCGCGCCGAGTTTTCTCAGTTCTTTTATAACGCCCTTTTCGCGGAGCGTCTTTTGCATATAACCGAGTGAATCGTAATCGTCAAGCACCACGTTGCGTATAAGCAGATCCACCAGCGGCCCCATTACCACGAAGGCGCCGTCCTCGTCGCGTTCGATCTCAAAATTATCCGTATTCGGGCGTTCGTAAACGAATGGCTCGTACTCCACGGGCGCGGGAGGCGGAAGGGTTTTGAGAATTTCCCAAATCCCGTCAAGCGCCTCTTTAAGTCCCTCGCCGCCGATGGCGGAACACGGAAAAATTTTATATTTTCTGCCGAATTTCTTTTTGAACGCCTTGAAATTTTCTTCCGCGCCGAAAATATCGCGCTTGTTGGCTACCACTATCTGCGGAAGTTTTGAAAGAACTTCGCTGTAATTTTCAAGTTCTTCGTTTATTTTTATAAAATCGTCGATCGGATCTCTGCCCTCAACGCCCGAAATATCCACCACGTGAACGAGCATACGGGTACGCTCGATATGGCGCAGAAAATCGTGGCCGAGTCCCGCGCCTTCCGAAGCGCCCTCGATAAGGCCGGGTATATCGGCAACCACGAAACTCTCGCCGTAATGATCGACCACGCCGAGGTTCGGCGAAATAGTGGTGAAGTGATAGTTGGCTATCTTTGGCCGCGCGCCGGAAATTTTTGAAAGCATAGTGCTTTTTCCCACGTTGGGAAAACCGATAAGTCCCACGTCGGCTATTGTTTTGAGTTCGAGAATCAGATACCTTACGGGCGTTTTTTCGCCTTTTTGCGCGAAATGCGGGGTGTGCCGCTTACTGGTGGTGAATCGCACGTTGCCTTTTCCCCCGCGGCCGCCGTCAAGAACTTTAACCTTCTGCCCGTCGTAATACACGTCGGCTATAATCATTCCGCTGTCTCTGTCCTTCACGAGCGTGCCGGGCGGAACGCTTATAACCTTATCCGCGCCGTTTCTTCCGTGGCAGTTGTTGGTATCGCCTTTGCCGCCGTTTTCCGCGGTAAACTTATGGGTGTATTTGAAATCGATAAGGCTTGATTTGGATTTATCCCCGATAAAATATATACTTCCGCCGTCGCCGCCGTCGCCGCCGTCCGGACCGCCCGTAGCTATACCTTTGTAACGTCGGAACGAAGTCATCCCATCGCCGCCGTCGCCGGATTTTATAGAGATAATTTCTCTGTCAACAAACATATTTATTCTCCGAAAAATTATAAATCACGCCTATATCACGCGTTTTCAAACGATTTCAGTATGGATCTCGCCGCAAGTTTTCCTTGCCCCATCGCCTTTATAACCGTGGCGGAACCGGTAACCGCGTCACCGCCGGCATATATCCCCTTAACGCTCGTTTCGGCCGTTTCCTCACTTGCGACGATAACGCCCTTTCTGCCGAGTTCGAGTTTTTTGAAAGACGACGTGAGAAGCGGATTGGGCGAAGTGCCGAGCGCCATAACGAGCATATCGCATTCGAGAGTAAACTCGCTGTTCTCTTTTACTACGGGCGAACGGCGGCCGGATGCGTCCGGCTCGCCAAGTTCCATTTCCACGCAGGTAACGGATTTTACAAAACCGTTTTCGCCGTTTATCCGAACGGGGTTGGAAAGAAGGCGGAAAGTTATGCCCTCTTCCCCGGCGTGAACTATCTCTTCAGCCCTCGCCGGCATTTCCGCGCGCGAACGGCGATACACCACGGTAACTTCCGCGCCCATACGCAGCGCCGTACGGGCGGCGTCCATAGCAACGTTGCCCGCGCCCACAACAACCGCCTTTTTTGCGCGATATACCGGGGTATCACTCGAATCCAGATAGGCTTTCATCAGATTTACGCGCGTTAAATACTCGTTGGCGGAAAACACTCCGTTAAGATTTTCGCCCGGAATGCCCATAAACATCGGAAGCCCCGCGCCCGTGCCTATAAACACGGCGTCGTAACTTTCGTAAAGTTCTTCAACGCCCAAAGTTTTTCCCACAACGGCGTCGGTAACGAACTTCACGCCCAACCCCTCGAGCGAGGAGATCTCTCTTTTTACGAGTTCTTTCGGCAGGCGGAACTCGGGAATGCCGTAAACGAGAACTCCGCCCGGTTTATGGAACGCCTCGTAAACCGTTACTTCCACGCCCGCCTTGGCAAGATCGCCCGCGCAGGTAAGCCCCGCGGGGCCGCTGCCCACCACGGCGACGCGTCTGCCCGACGGCGGCGCCTTTTCAAGCGGGATACGCGCGTTATCGGCAGCGAACCTTTCAAGCTGGCCTATCGCTATCGGCTCGCCCTTTATTCCGCGGACGCACAGTTTTTCGCATTGACTCTCCTGCGGGCAAACTCTGCCGCAGATGGAAGGCAGGTTGCTGTCAGCTAAAATAGCGCGCTTCGCGCCCGCGTTATCGCCCCGTTTTACGAGCGATATGAAAAGCGGAATATTCACCCCTACGGGGCAACCTTTTCTGCACGGGGCGTTTTTGCAGTTAAGACACCTTGCCGCCTCGGCTTTTGCGGTTTCCGCGTCGAAACCGAGGCACACTTCTTCAAAATCGCGTGAGCGGACCGACGCGTCCCTCACGACGGGATTTTTTCTTTCGTCGTTCATTTTCTTTCTCCCGTAACGCGGCAGTAATGTTCCGCTTCCTGTTCTCTGTATATTTTCGAACGGTTGATCGCCTCGTCGAAATCCACGAGATGCCCGTCGAACTCCGGCCCGTCAACGCAGGCGTATTTGGTTTTTCCGCCAACGGTAAGGCGGCAACCGCCGCACATTCCGGTGCCGTCAACCATTATGGAATTCATTGAAACTACCGTTTTTACCCCGTAGTTTTCGGTCAACTTACACACCGCGCGCATCATCGGAAGCGGCCCCACGGCAAAAACGCAATCGTAGCCGCCGCGGTCGAGAAGTTTTTTGAGCGCGTCGGTAACGAAACCTTTCTCGCCGTAACTGCCGTCGTCGGTCATAAGAAACAGCTCGTCCGCCCTCGCGCGGAAATCGTCTTCGTGAATGATAAGTTCCTTCGTTTTAGCACCCACGATAACGGTAACCTTCTTACCCGCGCTTTTAAGTTCTGCGGTCTGCGGGTAAATAACGGCGCTGCCTATACCGCCGCCTACGAGCACTACGTTTTCGTATTCGTTGAGATCGGTGGGATTTCCGAGCGGCCCCACGAAATCGGCTATACATTCGCCCTCGTTTTTAAGGGAAAGTTTATAGGTCGATGCGCCTATGGTCTGAACGATAATCGTTACCGTTCCGGCGGCACGGTCGTAATCGGCAATGGTGAAGGGAACGCGTTCCCCGTTTTCGTCTACGCGAAGTATAACGAACTGCCCGCCACGGCAACGCCCGGCTACCAAAGGGGCTTCGATATCGTATTCGACCGTGTTGAAATTAAGTACTTTTTTTCTTGCTATCCTGAACATTTCACACCTTGAGGTTTTTATTTTTATATTCGCATAAGTCGGCTAAAACACAGGTTTTACACTGTGGCCGCTGCGCTTTGCACACGTTTCTTCCGTGATAGATAAGGTAGTGATGAGAAGCCGACCAGCGGTTTTTTTCTATCCTTTTCATAAGTTGCATTTCCGTTTGGTAAACGTCGTCCGCACGGGCTAAACCTATCCTGTTTGAAACCCTGAAAACGTGAGTGTCAACGGCTATCGCGTCGCCCCCGCAGCCCACGCTGTAAACTACGTTCGCCGTTTTTCTGCCCACCCCCGCAAGCGTTCTCAGATCTTCGAGCGTTTCGGGAACCTTTCCGCCGTATTTTTCAACGAGGTCGCGGCAGGTGGAGATTATGTGCTCCGCCTTGCTGCGGTACAGCCCGCAGGAATAAATTTTTTTCCCGAGCTCCTCCGCGGAAAGGGTGAGGAATTTTTCGGGAGCGTCGTACTCTTTGAAGAGTTCGGCGGTGACCTTGTTCACGCGCTCGTCGGTGCACTGCGCCGAAAGCATCACCGCGATAAGAAGTTGAAAATTGTTCTTAAAATGAAGCGCGGGGCGGGCATTAGGATAAACTTCGGCTAGTTTATCCACGATTTGCGCGGCTTTTTTATCGTTCATCGGGCGTAACTTTCCCCCCCATAACGGCGCGGTATATCTTTCTGAACGACTTTGCCGCGTTCTCAACGGAATACAGCGTTATTCTCTCGTCTTCCGTTTTTATAACTATTCTTCCGGTGCCGAAAATAAGTTCGGCAAGCGAACGGCGCAGAACTATATCCGTTACTTCTGAAACGGAAACGCTCTCCACGCTCTCGTGCAGGGTGGAATGAAGTATCACCACGCGGCTTTCGGTAACGGCGTATTCCTCTCCGCGTACGCGCGCGTTTTCACGGGCGACTGCCGATATCCATATACACGTGGGTATAAGGTGTAAAAAGATAGCCGTAACCGTTAATATAAGGTAAAAGACGTTGAAATCTTCACCCAATATCTCGTTCGATAACGATACGCCCATTATTATAAATTCCGCCGCAAGCCATATTACGATAAGCGGAAATACGTTGGCGAAACGGCAGGCAAGATAATCGTTTTCCTTTGCCTTTCCCTGCCAAAGCGTCTTTTCGCCCTCCGTGTATTTTTCTATCCTCTTTTCTTCCATAATATCTCTCCCAAAGGTAAAAATGCCCTTTTTCTCACATTATTCGCGTTTTTCTATCTTGCCGGCGCAAACCGAAAACCTTGTGAATTTCCTGTTTGTAAAGGCTTCGTCGTCCGTTTCGGTACAGGTTATAATAGTTTGGATGCCCTCCGCCCTCTCGAGAACGCGGGCGCGGCGTGAACAATCGAGTTCGCTGAGCGCATCGTCGAGAAGAAGTACGGGATACTCGTGAAAGCGGGTATTGAATACTTCGAGTTCCGCGAGTTTCATAGAGAGCGCCGCCGTTCTCTGCTGCCCCTGTGAACCGTAAATCTTCACTTCTTCCCCGTTTATTTTTATGCGAAGGTCGTCCCTGTGCGGCCCTATGGTGGTGTAGCCGAGCGCAATACTTTTTTCGGTGCTTTCGGCAAGGTCGGAAAGAAGCTGCCTTGCTATCTCGTTCTCGTCTCCGCCGTAACGGTATCCGGCGGAAATTTCAAGTTCCTCTCTGTTTTCGGTTATAAAGCGGTGCGCCTCCGCCGCAAACGGAGAAAGCAGGCGGAGAAATTCGTTGCGTTCCTTTATTACTATCGCCGCGTATTTTACCAGCTGGGCGTCCCACACGGGCAGAGTTTCGCGTATTAGGTCTTTGTTTTCGTCTTTCAGAAGCGTGTTCCGCTGCGAGAGTATCTTTTTGTATTTTTGCAGGGCGTAAAAGTATTTTTTATTCATCTGCGACAGAGAAATATCAAGAAATCTTCTCCTGTCCTCAGGGCTTTCCTTTATAAGTTTAAGTTCTTCGGGATTAAAAAAAACCGAATTGATATTGCCTAAAAGTTCACCCATTTTAAGCGTTTCCACGCCGTTTATGCGGATATTTTTCTTATCGGGATAGAAAGTGAGTTCCACGTTCACGCTTCCGTAAGCCGTTTTTGCGTTTCCCGAAACGTACGCCTTGTCCTGCCCGTAACGGATAACCTGCTTATCCCTCGCCGCGCGCGGAGAATAGCCCGTGCAAAGATAAAAAACAGCCTCGGCGCAGTTGGTTTTTCCCTGCGCGTTCATTCCCGTTATCACGTTTACGCCGTCGGAAAACTCGAAACGTTCGTCCGCGTAATTTCTGAAATTTTTGAGAACAAGACTTTCTATATACATTTTACAAACTGTAAATTTACCTTTCGGCGGAAAAAAATTAAAATCCGCGTCGATTTAACTTTATTTTATTTTCGATTTGTAGTATAATAATTATTACCGCTTGCGGAAGGCCTATTTTCTTGCGGAAAAATTCCCGCAGTTAATTAAAATTATAACAAAAAAACGAACAAAAAGCAATCCTCACAGAGGTGAAAAATGGAAACATTCGAGATTTTGTGGAACAATGCGCTGAAAGAACTTGAAAAAACGGTGAGTCCCATATCCTTTTCCACCTATATCCAGAAACTCAGACCCGTGGATATGGATGAAAACAGGATAATTCTCTGCACCGAAACGGAAATGTTCGCCAAATACATATCCACACGACTCATAGATAAGATAAACGGCGCGCTTACTTCTTTGGAAGCGGGCGTTACGGGCTTCGAATTGTGCGTTGGCAACAGCCGCGAAGACTATCTTAAGGCAAAAGGTTACGAAAAAAAGGAAATGCCCTTTCCCACCATGCCGATCGATCCCAAATACACGTTTGAAAATTTCGTGGTGGGCGATTCCAACAAAATGCTCTACGCGGCGGCAATGGCCGTTTCCGAAGCGCCGGGGCAGTCTTTCAATCCCCTGTTTATTTACGGCGGATCGGGACTTGGCAAAACTCACATAATGCACGCCGTTGCAAACTACATAAGATCCACCACGCCGAAAACGAACGTACTCTATTCCACCTGCGAAAACTTTACCAACGAACTGATAGATTCTATCAGAACGCGCTCCACTTCGGTAAACAGGGAAGCCGATTTCAGGCGCAAGTACCGCAACGTTGACGTGCTTATCGTTGACGACGTACAGTTCCTTGCCAATAAAAAAGCAACGCAGGAAGAATTTTTCAACACCTTCAACGCGCTTTTCGGCATGGGCAAGCAGATAATCCTTTCGGCAGACGTGCCCCCGCAGCAAATAGAAACTTTAAGCGACCGCCTCGTAACGCGCTTTTCGGGCGGACTTATAGCGCAGGTGCTTCCGCCCGATCTCGAAACGAAAATCGCTATACTGCAAAAGAAAGCGGCGGCTAAAAAATGCGTCATTTCGCTTGAAGTAGCCACCTTTTTAGCGGAAAATTCCGGCGCGGACGTAAGAACGCTCGAAGGGCTTTTACATAAAGTAATATTCGCTTCCATTCTTCACGAAAAACCGATAACGCTCGATCTGGCGCACTCGGCGCTTGCCGAAACTACGGGCCCCGCGCAGGAAGTTGTAACCACAACCAACATCATACGCGCAGTATGCGATTACTACCACGTTTCCGAAAAGGACCTCGTTGGCAAAAAGAAAAACAAGGAAATTGCCGAACCGAGGCAGATATGCGTTTACCTGATGACCGAACTTATGACGCTGCCGCTCGTTTCGATAGGCCAGGCTGTAGGCGGGCGCGACCATACCACGGTTATACACGCGCGCGATAAAGTTGCGCGGCTTATTTCCGAAAACGGCAGATTCGCCACCGAAGTAAACGACTTGAAAAATATGATACTTAAAAAATAATTATCTAAAAGCCGCCTTTATCGCGCAAAAACGCAGTAGGGCGGCTGTTGAATATAACTTTTATGAAAGGTGTTTATCTTGAGGGCGTTTATGACGCCGTGGTTATAGGAGCAGGCCACGCAGGTTGCGAAGCCGCGCTCGCCCTTGCCCGGACGGGGCAAAAAACCGCTTTGCTTTCACTCAATCTTGACGGCATAGCGTTTATGGCGTGCAATCCTTCCATAGGCGGCACGGCAAAAGGACATCTGGTGCGCGAACTTGACGCGCTGGGCGGCGAAATGGGCGTTATAGCGGATAAAACCATGCTGCAAATAAAAATGCTCAACCGCGGCAAGGGAGCGGCGGTTCAATCGCTCAGGGCGCAAACGGATAAGAACCGCTATCACGCGGAAATGAAAAAAGTCCTCGAAAACACGCAAAATCTGCGGGTTATCCAGTCGGAGGCGGCGGAGATACTCACCGAAAACGGCTGCGTTACGGGCGTGGTTTCGGCTTACGGAGGCGTATTCGAATGCCGCGCCGCCGTAATTGCCACGGGCGTGTATCTGAACGGAAAAGTTTTCGCGGGCGAATACTCCGCCGAGAGCGGGCCTTCAGGCTTCGCGCCGGCAAACAGACTTACGGCAAACCTCATAGACCTCGGCTTTAACGTTCGCCGCTTCAAAACGGGAACCCCCGCGAGAATCAACGGCAGAACGATCGATTATTCAAAATGCGAAATACAGTACGGCGAAACCGACGTTTACCCCTTTTCGTATCTCACGGAAAGACTTCCCGTAAAACAAACGCCGTGCTATCTCACTTACACTAACCCGAAAACCCACGAAATAATACTCAAAAACCTTTCGCGCAGTCCGCTTTACGGCGGAGCCATCAAGGGAATAGGCCCGAGATACTGCCCTTCTATCGAAGATAAGGTAGTACGGTTTGCCGATAAGAACAGGCACCAGATCTTCCTTGAACCCGAGGGCGCCGATACGGACGAGGTGTACGTTCAGGGAATGAGCACCTCTCTCCCGCACGACGTTCAGAAAGAAATGTATCGCACGATAGCGGGCCTTGAAAACTGCGAAATAATGCGCTACGCCTACGCGATAGAATACGACTGCATAGACACGCTTGACGTTCTGCCCACCCTCGCCTTCAAAAAGATAGCGGGGCTTTACACCGCGGGGCAGATAAACGGCACCAGCGGTTACGAGGAAGCCGCCGTTCAGGGGCTCGTTGCGGGGGCAAACGCATCGCTTTACCTTCAGGGAAAGGAGCCGCTTATACTCGGCAGGGGCGAAGCCTACGCGGGCGTGCTGATAGACGATCTGGTTACGAAAGGTACGAACGAGCCTTACCGCATAATGACCTCACGCGCGGAATACCGCCTGCTTTTAAGGCAGGATAACGCCGATATGCGCCTTACCGAAAAAGGGCGCAAGGCCGGATTGGTAAACGACGAGCGTTACGAAATTTATCTTAAACGCAAAGAGTTGATCTCGAAATGCCGCGAGGAAATGAACGAAAACCGTTCGCCTAAATTTGTGGCGGAATTTTTAGCCGCGCGCGGCGAAAGCGTGAACGGCGGCATCTCTTATAAAGATATGGTAAAGCGCGGTATCCCCGCAAGCGATATACGGCAGTATTTCGGCGCGTTCGAGGGGATCCCGCAGGACGTTCTCGAATCTTGCGAAACTGACGCGAAGTACGAAGGTTACCTTGCCAAGGGCCTCGAACAGATAGAAAAGGCAAAGCGGCTTGAAAACAAACTGTTGCCCGAAGATATCGACTACCTTTCGATAGACGGATTGAGAACGGAAGCAAGGCAGAAACTCGATAAAATACGCCCCGTTTCTTTGGGGCAGGCGTCGAGGATCTCCGGCGTAAACCCCGCAGACATAGCGGTTTTAATGGTCTATCTGAAAAAATAACCACCTAAATCACGCGTTATAACGATTTTTAAGTTATGGAAGAAAAGAAGGAACCCGTAAAAAAACCTGTTTCCGAAGAGGAGAAACAGAAAATAAAAAAGAAGAAAGAGCGCGAAGATTTCAAGCGGAAATACTTCGAGTACTACGACGACGTAAAAATAAGCGACCGCCAGGATTGGTAAAACCCGACGGCCGTTTTTTTACTTTACGGCAAACCGTATTTTAACGATACGGTTTTTTAATTTGTTTTTCTTTTCAGCGTGAAGGCGAATATTGCGAAGGCGAGAGATAAAACCGCGTAACCGCATATTATAAGAAAAGGTAAAAGTACGTTTGCATTTCCGGCGATCGCCCCGCGTGACAGATCCACCGCGTTCAGAAAGGGCAGCGCGCGGCAGACCGCAAGAAAGGCGCCGCCTACGGACTTGCAATCGAACCATATCCCGCCGAGAAGCCCCGACGCGCTTATTATTATCGAACAGGCGGGCGGCGCGGACTTTTCACCGAGGAGAAACCCGATGGCTATCCCCAGTGAAACGAACGTAACCGCTGCGGGCAAAAGCGATACTATTGCAAACATTACCCCGCTAAAACGCAGGTTTTCGCCCGTTATAAGGCATATTACGGCGGAGGATATAAACGTTATTATAACCTGTAAAAACGCGACCGCCAGAAGCGGCAGCAGATACCCCGCGATAAATTCGGCAGGGCGCATGGGCGATGAGTAAAGCCTCTGCAAAAATGCCCCCGCCCTGTCCTTCGATACGAGCATCGCCGCGCAGAGCATGGTGAACGAAAGCGAAAACACCGCCATTCCGCAGGATAAATTTTCGATATCGAATATCTTCATACCAGCTTCCGGCGGGATGCTTTGGTTGATGACCGTCATGATAATCAGCATTATTATCGGAAAACCGAGCCCGAAAATATAGCTGACGGGATCGCGCAAGATCTCCGTAAAATTCCGTTTCGCAAATATCCGACTTCTCATTTTTTTTTGCACTCCCGAATCAAAAAGCGGCCTTTTTCGCTGAAAAATCCCCGTTTGATATGTTTATGAACGCCTCGGTGAAATCTTTTGCCGACGCGGCGGAAACAAGTTCGTCGCGCGTTCCCGTGGCAGCCATTCTGCCCTTCACCATTATCCCTATGCGGTCGGAAAGCGCTTCCGCCTCCTCCATGTAGTGCGTGGTGAGCAGCACCGTGATCTTCCCTTTAAGCCCCTGTATTATCTTCCACAGGGCAGAGCGCGAAATAACATCAAGCCCCAAAGTGGGCTCGTCAAGAAACAGCAATTTCGGCTCGCTTACGAGCGCCATCGCAATAGAAAGCCTGCGCGCATACCCGCCGGACAGGGTCTTCGCCCTTTTCCCGGCAACCTCTTCAAGCGAAAACCACTCTACCGCCTTCTCGGCTTTCCCCTTTGCCTGCGCCTTTGAAAAACCGTAAATTTGTGCGATAAACGTGAGATTTTCCCAAACTGTGAGGTTGGCCGCCACCGCCGACTCCTGCGGGGAAACGTTCATTGCCGCCTTAACTTCCGCCGTGTTTTTCACAACGTCCTTCCCGAAGATCTCCGCTGTGCCGCCGTCCGGGCGAATGAGCGCGGAAAGCATTTTTATAGTGGTTGACTTTCCTGCGCCGTTCACGCCGAGCAAAGAAAACAACTCGCCCTCTTTCACCGCGAGGTCAAGTCCGTTTACCGCAACGTTTTTTCCGTATTTTTTAACGAGGTTTTCGGCATATATTGCGTTCATTTTTTGTTTTCGTCCTCAAATATTTCCACAGCCACGCTCTGGAAAACTTCCGTCTTCACTATCGCGAGGCCCTTCTTCTCGTCGCCGAGGAGCAGAAGGCTGTCGCCGGGTTTTATATTGAAAACGTCCCTCGCCTCTTTGGGGATAACTATCTGCCCCTTTTCGCCGACCTTGCATACGCCGAAAATGTATTTGCCTTTTTCGTTTTGCATAACTCTCTCCCTGTTTTTTTTGCGTTTTACACGGCTTTTTTATAATTTGGTATGAAAAGTATGAAAAGTTATACCGAAATTATATATTTTCTTCCCTCTTTTGTCAATCGTTTTACAAAAGAAAAAACGCCCTTTCGAAGCGTTTTTTACTCAGCGGGAAATTTACTTTTTCCAGACGAAATTTTCTTTGCCGGCGCAGGTTTCGAAATCGTACTTTACGATGCCCAGATCCGTTTTGCCGAGGTTGCCGCCGCCCGTTGCCGTGATGTTTACTTCGTTGCCGCTGCGCTCAATGAAAAACTTTTGCTGGTTTACCGCCGTGGGCGCGCACAACGCACCCTCAACCCCCGCTTTGAACCATTCGGGATCGTCCGCCCGGGCGGTATAGAATTTTTCAAGCGGCTTGTTTTTGTGGGCTGTACCTTGCGTTTTGCCGTAACCTAAAGAGATAACGCACACTAGTTTTTCGCCCTCGTTCACGGTGATGGCGGCCTTTCTTTTGCTGAACGTAAGCGCCACCCAGCAGGTGTTAAGCCCAAGTGATTGCGCGAAGATTACAAGCCGCTCACCCAGATAGCCGAGATTCTCGTACAGATCGTCGCTCTTTTTTCCCACCAGCGCGATATAGTTAGAAACGTTTTCGAACCTGCCGTAATGGGCAAGAAAACTGTTGAAAGCGTTCGGCTCGTCGGTAACCAGTTGAATATTATACCCGCCCGCGTTACACGCCGCAACTTCTTTTTTTAACTTTTCAACTATTTCCTCGGGCAGTTTCTTATCGAGGTATTGCCGAACGGAATGTCTTTGCATTACCGCTTCTTTAAGTTCCATAATTTTACTCCTTTTTACGGCAAAAGCCGCGTTTATCACGCGTTTTCACATTGTTTTGCCTTTTTTGAATATCAGAACAGGCCTGAAATTTTACCGTCGGAATCAACGTCAATCTTTTCCGCCGCGGGCACTTTGGGAAGCCCCGGCATGGTCATTATGTCGCCCGTAAGCGCAACTATAAAGCCCGCGCCGGCAGATACTTTTACGTTTCTTACCGTTACGGTAAAGCCCGTGGGCGCGCCGAGTTTGGTCATATCGTCGGAAAAACTGTATTGCGTTTTCGCCATACACACGGGAAGTTTATCGAAGCCGAGCGCGGTAAGGCGGTCGATTTCCTTTTTGGCAACGGGGGTGATATTAACGCCGTTGCCTCCGTAAATTTTACGCGCTATCGCCTCTATCTTTTCTTCGATGGAGCAATCGAGCTCGTACGAGAAGGTGAAATCGTTATCCTTTTCGCACAGGCGCACCACTTCTTCGGCAAGTTCAACGCCGCCTTTGCCGCCTTCTGCCCACACCGTGGAAAGGCGTACGTTCACGCCGAGATCGCGGCACTTTTCGATAACGAGTTCTATTTCCTTATCGGTATCCGTGGGGAAACGGTTTACCGCCACCACGCAGGGAAGTTTATATACGTCCTTTATATTGTGAACGTGCCTTAAAAGATTGGGTATGCCTTTTTCAAGGGCGGGAAGATTTTCGCTTCCGAGTTCCTTTTTATCCATACCGCCGTGCATTTTAAGCGCGCGCACCGTTGCCACAACTACCACCGCCGCCGGTTTGAGCCCCGCGTAACGGCACTTTATATCGAGGAATTTTTCCGCGCCGAGGTCCGCGCCGAAGCCCGCTTCCGTAACCGTGTAATCGCCTAGTTTAAGCGCCATGCGCGTAGCTATAACCGAATTGCACCCGTGCGCTATGTTCGCAAAAGGCCCGCCGTGAACGAAAGCGGGGGTTCCTTCAAGCGTCTGAACGAGGTTGGGCTTCAAAGCGTCTTTAAGCAGCGCCGCCATAGCGCCCACCGCTTTCAGATCGCCCGCGGTTACCGGCTTATCGTCGTAGGTGTAAGCCACCACTATGCGGGAAAGCCTGTTTTTAAGGTCGTTTATATCGCTTGCAAGGCAGAACACCGCCATTATTTCGGACGCTACGGTGATATCGTACCCGTCTTCTCTCGGAACGCCGTTCACCCTGCCGCCGAGCCCGTCGGTAACGAAGCGGAGCTGACGGTCGTTCATATCAACGCATCTGCGCCAGGTGATTCTTCTGGGATCTATATTCAGGGCATTACCCTGATATATATGGTTATCGAGCATTGCCGCAAGAAGATTGTTCGCGGCGCCTATCGCGTGAAAGTCGCCCGTGAAGTGAAGGTTGATGTCTTCCATGGGCACTACCTGCGCGTATCCGCCGCCGGCCGCGCCGCCCTTCACGCCGAAAACGGGGCCGAGAGACGGTTCCCTCAAAGCAACGGTTACGTTTTTGCCTATTCTTTTAAGCCCGTCGGCAAGGCCTATGGTGGTGGTGGTTTTTCCCTCGCCCGCGGGCGTGGGGGTTATCGCCGTTACGAGAATCAGTTTTCCGTCGGCGCGGGCGGAATCTTTTAGAAGCGAATAATCTATTTTCGCTTTATATTTACCGTACTGTTCGATATACTTTTCGCCGATGCCCGCCTTTGCGGCCACTTCGGTTATGGGCGAAATTTCGGTTTGCTGCGCAATTTCGATGTCGGAAAGATACTTTGCCATTTTATTTTTTTACTCCTTTGAAATAATTTACGGCAGATTCGAACATTTTCATATCGAAATTGCCGGTTACGTTTTTGTAAAGTCCGCTGCCGATGCGTTCGCTGTGCCCCATTTTGCCGAACACTCTGCCGTCCGGCGAAGTGATGCCTTCAACGGCGAAAGCGGAACCGTTGGGGTTAAAGCGTATATCGTCGGTGGCAAGGCCGTCGAGATCCACGTATTGCGTGGCGATCTGTCCGTTGGCGGCAAGGGCTTTTATATCGTCGTCGGAGGCGAAAAATCTTCCCTCGCCGTGGGATACGGGAACGGTGTAAACGTCGCCCACGCGCGTTCCTTTAAGCCACGGTGATTTGTTTGAAGCCACCCTTACCCGCACGAGTTTGGATTGGTGGCGGGCTATTTTATTGAAAGTGAGCGTAGGGCTGGATTCGTCGGTATCGGTTATTCTTCCGTACGGAACGAGGCCGAGTTTTATAAGCGCCTGAAAACCGTTGCATATACCGCATATAAGCCCGTCGCGATTATCGAGAAGTTCGTGAACGCCCGCCTTTACCGCTTCGTTTCTGAAAAACGCCATTATGAATTTTCCGGAACCGTCCGGATCGTCTCCGCCGGAAAAACTGCCCGGAACGAATATTATCTGCGATTTTTTTATTTCTTCGGCAAACTCGTCAACGCTTTTCGATATGCCTGAAGCGGTAAGATTGTTTATAACGTAAGTTTTGACCTCGGCACCTGCGTCCCTTAAAACTTTTGCCGTATCGAACTCGCAATTCGTTCCGGGAAATACGGGTATCAGAACGCGCGGCTTTAAGCAAAGCGTTTTCGGCGCGTAAATTTCGCTTTTGCGGTAAGAAAAAGTTTGCGGCTTTTCTTCAGGTTCGATCTCCGCGCACGGGTAAATATTTTCTAATTTACCCTCGTAAATCTTACGTAATTCGCTGTTTTTAATCCTCTCCCCGCGATATTCCAAAGCGTCGGTCGAGGTTATAATGCCTACGGATATACCCGCGCTTTCGTCGTCCGTTTCAAGTATGAACGCGCCGTAGCGGTAACCGAACAAGTCGTTTAATTCAAGCGCGTCGGAATATCTGAAACCGAAACCGTTGCCCATACACATTTTCGCAACCGCCTCGGCTATTCCGCCGTAAACGGGCGTGTACGCCGCGTAAACCTTGCCTTTACGCATTAAATCAAGCGTCTTTTCAATCTATTTTCTTACGGATTCGGGGGTGGGCAGACCGTCCTTTCCGTATTCGGGCATCAACGCCACCACCGCGTGCCCCGCCGCTTTGAATTCGTTGGAGATAACGTCGCCCGTTTTGCCGGTGGTCACCGCGAACGATACGAGCGTGGGCGGAACGTGCAGGTCTTCAAAACTTCCGCTCATGGAATCCTTGCCGCCGATTGCCGCAACGCCGTAATCGAGTTGCGCCCTGTACGCGCCGAGAAGCGCCGAAAACGGCTTGCCCCAACGCCTTGGATCTCTCATCGGCTTTTCGAAATATTCCTGGAAGGAAAGATACGTTTCGTTGAGATCGGCACCCGTGGCAACAAGTTTACACAGGCTTTCCACAACCGCAAGGTATGCGCCGTGATAGGGGCTTTTTTCGGTTATATACGGGTTAAATCCCCAGGACATAAACGAGCAGTCGACCGTGTGTTTTTTCTCTACCGAAATTTTATGGACCATTGCCTGAACGGGAGTAAGCTGATACTTTCCGCCGAACGGCATCAAAACCGTGCCCGCGCCGATGGTGGAATCGAACCTTTCGGAAAGTCCGCGTTTGGAACACACGTTCAGATCGCCCATAAGTGCCCTATATCCCGCATTAAAGCCGTTTACGGGTTCTTTTTCAAACTTTTCGGGCGCGGAAGCGATAACGCTTATACGCTTTTCCGCGCCGTTGGAATTGAGAAACTCTCTTGAAATATCAACTATGGTATTGCCCTTCCAACGCATTTTCAGGCGGGGTTCGGCAGTTACCTTCGCAACCACCGTAGCTTCCGTGTTTTCGCTTGCGGCAAGCGCCATAAACCGGGATACGTCCTTACTTTCAACCACTACCGCCATTCTCTCCTGCGATTCGGAAATGGCAAGTTCCGTTCCGTCAAGTCCGTCGTACTTTCTGGGAACCGCGTCAAGATCTATATCCAGCCCGTCGGCAAGTTCGCCCACCGCCACCGAAACGCCGCCCGCGCCGAAATCGTTACAGCGCTTTATCATGCGGCACGCCTCACCGTTTCTGAAAAGCCTTTGCAGCTTCCTTTCTTCCGGCGCGTTGCCTTTCTGCACTTCCGCCCCGCACGTTTCAACGGAGCGGGCGTCGTGCGCCTTTGAGGAACCCGTTGCGCCGCCTATGCCGTCGCGCCCAGTTCTTCCGCCGAGCAGAATAACCACGTCGCCCGCGGAAGGGCGCTCTCTCCTTACGTTTTCCCGCGGAGCGGCGGCGATGACCGCGCCTATTTCCATGCGCTTCGCAGCGTACCCTTTGTGGTATAACTCGTCCACGATACCCGTGGCGAGCCCTATCTGGTTGCCGTACGAAGAATAGCCCGCGGCGGCCGTCTGAACTATCTTGCGCTGCGGAAGTTTTCCCTTTATCGTTTCGGAAACGGGAACGGTGGGATCCGCCGCGCCCGTAACGCGCATGGCCGCGTAAACGTACGCCCTGCCCGAAAGCGGATCGCGTATCGCCCCGCCTATACAGGTTGCGGCTCCGCCGAAAGGTTCTATTTCCGTGGGATGATTGTGCGTTTCGTTTTTGAACAGCAACAGCCACGGCTCTTTTTTTCCGTCCGCCTCTATCTCTATCTTTACGGTGCAGGCGTTTATCTCTTCCGACTCGTCGAGTTTATCCAGAAGTCCGCGCTTTTTGAGAACGCGCGCGGCAAGCGTGGCTATATCCATTAAATTTACGGGTTTGTTGCGCCCTATCTCTTTTCTTCCGGCAAGGTATTCGTCGTAAGCCGATTGCAACGACCCGTCCTCGAACTTTACCGATTCTATCGTGGTGAGAAAAGTAGTGTGGCGGCAGTGATCCGACCAGTAGGTATCTATCATTCTTATTTCGGTAACCGTCGGATCGCGCTTTTCCTTTATAAAATAATCGCGGCAAAAGCGCGCGTCGCCAAGGTCCATGGCAAGGCCGTAACGTTTTATAAAATCGGCCAGTTCAGCATCCGAAAATGCCGTAAAACCCGCGATAAACGGCACTTTCGACGGCGTTGCGTATTTTACTGCAAGCGTTTCGGGCAAAGCGAGATCTGCCTGCCGCGCCTCTACCGGATTGATAACGTATTTCTTTATCGTTTCCTTTTCCCCGTCGGTGAGTTCTCCCCCGAGGATATAAACTTTTGCCGTTCTTATCGTGGGGCGTTCCCCGCGTGAAATTATCTGAATGCACTGCGAAGCGGAATCGGCGCGTTGATCGAACTGCCCAGGAAGATATTCCACCGCAAAAACGCAGCCGCCGTTTTCGGGAAGCGAATAATAAACGTTATCGAGCTGCGGCTCGCTGAAAACGGTATGCAGACTCTCGCGGAAAAGTTCTTCGGTAATATTCTCCACGTCGTAACGGTTAAGCACCCTGACGTACTTGAGATTCGCTATTCCGAGAATAACTTTAAGTTCGTTATAAAGGGCGGAAGCCTCGTTTTCCAATCCCGGTTTTTTTTCAACGTATATTCTGTAAACCATTATTTATCCTCCGCCAAAAGAGCGCGGCGCCCTATATCTTTGCGGCAATAGGCGTTTTTGAAGTGAATTTTCCCTACGTTTTCGTAAGCGGCGGAAACGGCGGATTTAAGCGTATCCGCAACCGCGGTAACGCCGAGAACTCTGCCGCCGTTCGTAACGAGTTTTCCGTTTTCTTCTTTTGCACCCGCATAGAACACTTCGGCGGCAAATCCGCTATCAACGGTTATTTCGTAACCTTTTTCGTACGAAACGGGATAACCTTCCGAAGCCAAAATAACGCAAGCCGCGCTTTTGTTTGAAAATTTAACTTCCGTTTTATCGAGCGTTCCGTTCGTAACGGCCTGCATCACCGTTAACAAGTCGCTTTGAAGAAGCGGCAGAACGACCTGCGTTTCGGGATCGCCGAACCTGCAGTTGTACTCTATTACCTTTGGCCCGTCCTTCGTTATCATAAGCCCGAAATACAAACAGCCTCTGAACGTTCTGCCCTCTTTATTCATCGCGTCTATCGTAGGCAGAAAAATCTCTTTCATGCACCTTGCGGCAACGTCCGCGGTGTAATAAGGGTTGGGCGCCACCGTGCCCATTCCGCCGGTGTTCGGTCCGTTATCGCCGTCAGCCGCGCGCTTATGATCCATAGACGACACCATGGGGACCACGGTTTTGCCGTCCGTAAAAGAAAGAACCGAAACTTCGGGGCCCTCAAGATATTCCTCTATTACTATGCGCGTTCCGCTTTCACCGAATATCCTGTCTTCCATCATTGCCTTTATGGCGGAAACCGCTTCCTCAACGCTTTCCGCTATTATCACGCCCTTGCCGAGAGCCAACCCGTCTGCCTTGATAACTACGGGCAGCTTTTGCGTTTTTACGTATTCCGTCGCCGCGCATTCATCGGTAAAAATTTCGTATTTCGCCGTGGGAATGCCGTATTTTTTCATAAGTTCTTTTGAAAAAGCCTTGCTGCCCTCTATTACGGCAGCCTTTTTATCGGGGCCGAAGCAAGGAACGCCCGCCTTTTCAAGATAGTCTACCATACCGAGAACCAACGGATCGTCCGGCGTTACAACGGCGTAGTCAATAGCGTGTTCCTTTGCGAAAAAGGCCACTTTTTCTAAATCTTTAACGTTTATATCAACCAGATCGGCGTCACCCTTCATTCCGCCGTTGCCGGGAAGAGCGTAAATTTTTTCTACGTTTTTATTCTTTTTTAGCTCTTTGATAACGGCGTGTTCCCTGCCGCCGGATCCTATGACCAGAATTTTCATGATGTCTCCGTAGTTTTATTCGTAAATAGGGAATTTTTCGCAGAGTTTTATAACTTCCGCCGCAATATCTTCACGGCTCGCTTCGAAATCCGTTGCGGCCAGTTTTATCCATTTTGCGATCTTTTTCATTTCGTCCCCGCCGAATCCGCGCGTGGTTACCGCCGGCGTGCCTACGCGTATCCCGCTCGTTACCGACGGCCTTTCGGGATCGAACGGCACGGCGTTTTTATTCACCGTTATATGCACTTCGTCAAGCCGGCGCTCCATCTCTTTGCCCGTTATCGAAAACGGCCGGAGATCTATCAGAATCAGATGGTTTTCCGTGCCGCCGGAAACGATTCTGAACCCTTCGTCTTTTAACGAAGCGCAAAGCGTTTTTGCATTGGATACGATTTTTTTCTGGTATTCGTTGAACTCCGGGCGAAGGGTCTCGCCGAAAGCCGCGGCTTTAGCCGCTATTACGTGCATAAGCGGGCCGCCCTGCGTGCCGGGAAAAACGGCTTTGTCTATCTTTTCGGCAAATTCTTTTTTACAGAGGATAAGCCCTCCGCGCGGCCCGCGCAGCGTTTTATGCGTGGTGGAAGTAACCACGTGCGCGTACGGAACGGGACTGGGGTGAAGCCCCGCCGCGACCAACCCCGCGATATGCGCCATATCCACCGTAAGATACGCGCCGGCCTCGTCGGCAATTTCGCGCATCTTTTTGAAGTCGATTATCCCGGAATACGCGCTGGCGCCCGCTATTATCATTTTGGGTTTGCAGGCAAGCGCCGTTTTTCGCACGTTATCGTAATCAATAAGTTCGGTTTCGGGTGAAACGCCGTAAGGAACAACGTTAAAATATCTGCCGGAAATATTCACTTTCGCTCCGTGCGATAGATGCCCGCCGTGAGACAGATCCATACCCATAACGGTATCGCCGGGTTCAAGCAGCGCGAAGAAAACGGCAAGGTTTGCGCTTGCGCCGGAGTGCGGCTGAACGTTGGCGTGTTCCGCCCCGAAAAGTTTTTTTGCCCTTTCTATGGCGATATTTTCCACCTCGTCAACGCAATCGCATCCGCCGTAATACCGCTTTGACGGAAACCCTTCGGCGTACTTGTTGGTAAGCACCGTGCCCGCGGCGAGAAGCACCGCCTTTGACACGATATTCTCCGAAGCGATAAGTTCTACGGTGTTTCTTTGCCTTTCAAGTTCACGGGCGCAAGCTGAATACAACTCTCCGTCGAAAACCGAAAGTTCTTCGAAAAAGTACATTTCTTACCCCCAGGATCAATGATGGAAAAGCCGCATACCCGTAAAACACATTACCATTCCGTGTTTGTCGGCGGCTTCTATAACAAGGTCGTCTCGCACGGAGCCGCCCGGTTCCGCAACGTAAGAAACCCCGCTTTTCGCGGCTTTTTCGATATTATCGGAAAACGGGAAGAACGCGTCGCTGCCCAATGTAACGCCGCTTATGGTGGAAAGATACGCGTCCTTTTCCTCCCGCGTGAACGGATCCGGGCGCACGGAGAAGTATTTTTGCCATACACCGTCGCCGAGAACGTCTTTACAGTCGGTATCGGAAAGATATATATCTATAATATTGTTTTTATCCGGTCTGCCGACGCCCGCCGCAAATTTCAGGCCGAGTACCTTTTCGTGCTGGCGGAGATGCCACAAATCCGCTTTGCTTGCCGCAAGGCGCGTACAGTGTATTCTCGATTGCTGGCCCGCGCCTACGCCTATCGCCTGCCCGTCCTCGGCAAAACATACCGAGTTGGACTGCGTGTATTTGAGCGTGATAAGCGAAATAATCATATCCACGGCCGCGCCGTCGGGAAGGTTTTTGTTTTTAGTTACGATATTCTTGAGAAGATCCCTGTCGATTTTGAAATTGTTTCTGCCCTGTTCGAAAGTTATTCCGTAAACCTGCTTTCTCTCCGTTGCTTCGGGAACGTAACCGGGATCTATTTTAACTATGTTGTAATTCCCGTTGCGTTTGGTTTTGAGAAGTTCAAGCGCCTCTTTCGAGTAAGACGGGGCGATTATTCCGTCGGAAACTTCCCGCGCCACTATCTTTGCGGTGGTAAGGTCGCACTCGTCGGAAAGGGCTATCCAATCGCCGAAGGACGACATTCTGTCCGTTCCCCTCGCCCTCGCGTAAGCGCAGGCGGCGGGAGAGTCGTCAAGCCCTTCGATATCGTCAACGAAACACGCTTTTTTAAGTTTTTCCGAAAGTTTTTTACCTATCGCGGCGGAAGTGGGCGAAACGTGTTTGAACGAAGTTGCCGCCACCTCGCCCGTTGCTTCCTTTATTTCCTTTACCAGTTGATAGGAATTGAACGCGTCGAGAAAATTTATGTATCCGGGCCTGCCGCAAAGTATCTCAACGGGAAGATCTTTACCGTTTTCCATAAAAATGCGCGCCGGCTTCTGATTGGGGTTACAGCCGTATTTGAGGGAAAATTCGTTCATATCCGTTCTCCTTATTCGTTTTTATTTATAAGTCTGCTCTCTTCCGCGCCCGTTTTTAAGTCGGTATAGCGAACGTAGAGCGAAATTTTGTTATCTTCGTCCAGCGAATCCCAGATCTCGGAGGTAAACTCGTCGATACGATCGGGCACGGAAACTCTTTCGGGTTCTCCCTGAAAAGTCGGAATGGGGTTGCCGTCGCAAACGTAGGTGTGAATGAAATGTCCCACGCCCGCCAAAGGACTGTAAGAAAACGTATAGCGGTTACAGGCGGAGCCTATTTCGTCGGCAGATTTAAGAATGCTCATCTCGTAGTTAAAGTCCTCGCCGAAATTCAAAACGGCGCTTATTCTCGGCGTGAAGTTGGGCGCGTCCGGCTCGAACTGCCTCGATTTAAGCGCCTGCGAAAACGATACGCCCTTTCCAAGCCCTTCGTAAACGGTATCCGTTTGATTTCCGTTGGTAACAATAAGGCTGTTGCCGTGTTTTCTTACCGCCGCGTAGATGATAAGACTGGGATCTTCCACCTTGGAAGCGTCGAACGGCTGCGTGAAAACCTCGCCGTTTTTCTCCGCGAAAACGCGGTTGCGGCTGTTGTTGCTTCTGCCCATTATAAAATAGGCGGCTACGGCCTTGGTTCCGTCCGCCGTAAGGCCGGCCACGATTCCCCTGCCTACGTAGGAATTGCCCTTGACGAGCTGTTCGAATTTTTTCGTTTCGTAAACGTTCATAATATATCTCCGTTGATTATTTTTTTGCATACGAGTTCGACCGCCGCCGGCAGAATTACCCATTCCGCCTGTTCCATTACGCGCCGCTGAAGCGTTTCGGGCGTGTCGTCTTCTTTTATCTCAACCGCTTTCTGCATTATGATTTTGCCGCCGTCGGGCACCTCGTTAACGAAATGCACGGTGGCGCCCGTAACTTTTACTCCGTAAGAAAGCGCCGCCTCGTGAACGCGCAGGCCGTAAAAACCCTTGCCGCAGAACGACGGGATAAGCGAAGGGTGAACGTTGATTATTCTGCCCTCGAACGCGCGGGTGAATTTTTCGGAAAGAATAGCCGTAAACCCGGCGAGAACGATAAGTTCCGCGCCGCTTGCCTTTAACGTTTCTATTAGTTTATCCTCGAAATTTTCACGGCCGCCGCATTCGGCTTTCGTTAAGGTAACGCCGGATATAGCGGCTTTTTCGGCTCTTTCAAGAGCGTACGCGCCGGCCTTGTCCGACACTACGAGCGAAATTTTGCCGCTTTTGATAACGCCGCTTTTTTCCGCGTTTATAAGCGCTTGCAAATTGGTGCCGCCGCCCGATACCAAAACGGCTATTTTAACGCGTTTCATAATATTTCTATCTTCTCTTCGGATTTTACTATTTCGCCTATTACGTAGGCGTTTTCGCCGTTATCTTTAAGTATCGAAAGGGCGGCGTCAACGTCTTTATCGGCAATTACCACGCTCATGCCCACGCCCATATTGAAGGTGTTGAACATATCTCTTTCGGAAATATTACCCTTTTCCCGCAAAAGATCGAAAACGGGAAGAACGCGCACGTCCGCCCCTTTTATCTTCACGCCGAGCCCGTCCGGAATGGAGCGCGGAATATTTTCGTAAAATCCGCCGCCCGTTATGTGCGAAACGCCTTTAACCTTTATTCTGTCAAACAGCGCCAGCATGGGCTTTACGTATATTTTGGTGGGCGTTAAAAGCGTTTCGCCCAAAGATCTTCCGCCGAGTTTCTCAACGGGCGAAAAAAGATCCGCGTTTTCCACGTCGAACACCTTTCTCACGAGAGAAAAACCGTTGCTGTGCACGCCGGACGACGGAAGCGCTATCATAACGTCCCCTTCCTTCATGGAATTTTTATCTATAACTTTATCTCTGTCTACTATTCCCACCGAAAAACCGGCAAGATCGTATTCGTTTTCGGGATAGAAGCCGGGCATTTCGGCCGTTTCGCCGCCTATAAGTTCGCTGCCGGACTGCACGCACCCTTCCGCTACGCCGCCCACTATATCGGCTATCTTTTCGGGGTAGTTCTTTCCGCAGGCGATATAGTCAAGGAAAAACAGCGGTTTGGCCCCGCAACAGATAACGTCGTTCACGCACATGGCAACGCAGTCTATCCCGACGGTGTCGTGCTTGTCCATAAGGAACGCGAGTTTGAGTTTGGTGCCCACCCCGTCCGTTCCGGAAACGAGAACGGGATTCTTATACCCCGTGAGATCGAGCGGGAAAAGCCCGCCGAAACCGCCTATATCAGAGGTTTTCCCGCTTATCATAGTTCGGGCGACGTGCTTTTTCATAAGTTCCACGGCTCTGTATCCGGCTGTTATATCTACGCCGGCCGCCGCGTAAGAATCCGATCTGGATTTTTCGTTCATATCTGTTATATAACTCCTTTTAAGTAGTTATTTTCATCGGTTTAGAGTTTAATTCCGTTCGCATACGCCCCTTAAAAACACGGCGCGGAACGCGGCATCACGGGATAAACGTTTCTTCAAAAACTATTCTTTACCGTTCCAACAATAAGTACATAGTTTACACTTATCGATGCCGATGGCTTTTACGAGGTTATCGAGAGATTGAAATTCGAGAGAGGTGAAATTGAATTTTTTACATATCGCCTCGCGCAGGTTTTTGCCGCGCTCGGTATCGGAATTGCTGTATTCATCGATATGGTTGAGGCCCTCTTCGCCTTCAAGTTCAACTATAACCCTTCTCGTAATAAGTTCAAAATCGCCGGTAACCCTTGAAAAATTAAGGTATTTACAACCGTACATTATGGGCGGGCACGCCGAGCGCATATGAACGGCTTGCGCCCCGTTATTATAAAGAAATTCCACGGTTTCTTTAAGCTGGGTGCCGCGGACGATACTGTCGTCAACGAACAGAAGTTTTTTGCCCCGGATAAGCTCCCTTACGGGTATCTGTTTCATTTTGGCTATTTTGTTGCGGTCGCTTTGATCGGCAGGCGTAAAACTGCGCGACCAGGTAGGCGTATATTTTATGTACGGACGGGCGAAAGGTATACGGCTTTTATTGGCGTAACCTATTGCGTGCGGCGTACCGGAATCGGGCACGCCCCCAACGTAATCTATATCCGCCGCCGTGCCGCTTGCAATATCCTGCTCGGCGAGAAGTTCACCGTTTTTCATACGCATGATCTCAACGTTCACGCCCTCGTATGCGGAAGTGGGATACCCGTAATAAGTCCACAAAAACGAACAAATTCTCATCTCTTTGCCCGGCGCGGAAAGCTGTTCGTAACCGTTCGGAGTTATGCGCAGCACCTCTCCCGGCCCAAGTTCCTTCTCGTCCGAATAACCGAGTTTACGATAGGCGAAAGCCTCGAACGAAACGCAGTAGCCGTTTTTGTTTTTGCCGAGAATAACGGGGATTCTGCCCATACGGTCGCGCGCGGCGATCAGGGAGCCGTCGTCCGTCATAATCAGTATGGAAGCCGTTCCCGATATTTCGCGCTGCGCAAACTTTATTCCTTCGGCAAAATCGTTTTTACCGTTTATCAGCGCCGCCACCAGCTGAACGTTATTAACGTCGCCGCCGGTCATGGCGTCGAAATATCCGCCACCTTCAAGGTGCCTTTTTATAAGTTCGTCACGGTTGTTTATTATTCCCGTAACCGCCAGAGCGTAAGCGCCTAACCTTGAACGGATAAGCAGGGGTTGCGGATCCGAATCGCTTATACATCCTATGGCGGAAGTGCCCTTTATCTCGTTAAAAACCCGCTCGAACTTGGTACGGAACGGCGAATTTTCTATGTTGTGGATTTCCCGTTGAAGCCCCACGCTCTCGTCGTAAACGGCCATGCCGCCACAGTGCATTCCGAGGTGTGAGTGATAGTCGGTGCCGAAATAAACGTCTTTAACGCAATCCTTCGAAGAAGTGATGCCGAAAAAGCCTCCCATAGTGTTTCTCCTTATGTAATAAAAATTTAATTCAACGGTTGAATTCCGCCTCAACGGCGGCGTTTTTTTCCAAAACTGTTTTTGCGGCCGATCTCTTTCTCTCTTCGAGTTTTGCGGCGAGCGCGTCGTCCGACACGGCAAGGATTTGCGCGCAAAGTAACGCGGCATTGACTCCCCCGTCTACCGCTACCGTAGCAACGGGAACACCGCTTGGCATCTGCACGGTGGAAAGCAGGGCGTCAATGCCGTCAAAAAGGTTTGATTTGCACGGTATCCCTATAACGGGAAGCGTGGTTCTCGCGGCGATAGCGCCCGCCAGATGGGCCGCCATACCCGCCGCGGCGATGATTGCGCCGAAGCCGTTTCCCCTCGCCTTTTCCGCGAAACGCGCGGCTTCGTCAGGCGTTCTGTGCGCGGAATAAACGTGTACCTCGTAAGGTATGCCGAAAGAGGAAAGCGTATCAACGGCCTTCCTTATAACGGGAAGATCGCTGTCGCTACCCATTACTATACCAACTTTTTTTATCATTGAAAACCTCCGAAACAAATAAAAAAGGGCGCACTCTCTTATCAAACCGGGAGAAACGGATAAGTTCCCCTTCGGTTGCGGTGAGCCCAGACGGTCGGCTGAAAAACGAACCCTCACTCCATCGTGTTAACTCACGCATTTCCGTCAGTCATAAGGATTCCGTAATTTACTTTTTTATTTTAGCAAACGGCGCCGCGTTTGTCAAGGAAACTGCGGGCGATACTTTATAAAAGAAAAAAAACCGCGAATGCGCTAAACGCTGAAACGCCACCGTAAAAAACCCGTAAACCAAAACAACGAAATCTTTGCGTTCGTAAACGTTTTTCAAACGCAATACTTTTTCATATCCACGGTAAAATCGGCGTTCACTTCAACCCCCTCGCTTTCGAGCAGACGTTTCTGTATTTCCGCCCCGCCGAAGGCGAACGCAGGGGCAAGACGGCCTTCGCGATTTACCACCCTGTGGCACGGAATAACGCCAGGCTCCGGATTTACGTGCAACGCGTATCCCACCAGCCTGGCCGCGCGCGGATGCCCCACCGCCGCAGCTATCTGCCCGTAGGTGGCAACTTTACCCTTCGGTATCTTTTTTACCGCTTCGTATATGGCCTGAAACATATATTCACCTTTTTATATTACGCCCCGCCCTTCGCCGTAAACGCGGGCGTTAAAAAACGGAAAGTAGTTTTCCGTCGCCTTCGTATACGGCAAGATAACCGAAAATGCGCCCGTTATCGCGCGTTATCCCGCTTTTTTGTAACGGAAATAAAACAATTCGTAAAGGCTGCGGCGGGACTTTCCGCTTCGCGCATATTCAACCCGCTCTACGGATATCGTCGTATATAATATTATAGCACTTCGCCGGATATTTTTCAACGCTTTTGCGGCACGGCGAAGTTTCACGTAGGCAAAATACGGAATTTTTTCTGCATTTTTTTGCGTTTGCGTCGCGTAACGGTTTGCAATTTTTTTATAATTGTGCTATAGTATTTCAGTCAGGAGATAATGATGGATCTGTTTGAAAAATGTAAGAATCTCGAAAGGGTTAAAACCGCAAAAGAACAGGGAGTTTACCCGTATTTTTCGCAGCTGACCTCCGGGCAGGACACCGAGGTTGATATAAACGGCGTTCATACGGTGATGATAGGCTCCAACAACTACCTCGGTCTTACCAGTGAACCCGCCGTGATCGACGCGGCGAAAAAAGGCCTTGAAAAATACGGCACGGGTTGTTCGGGCTCACGCTTTCTCAACGGTACGCTGGATATACACGTAAAACTCGAAAAAGAACTTGCGCAATTTCTCGATAAACCCGCAACGGTTACCTTCGGCACGGGTTTTCAGTCCAACCTGGCAATAATCAGCGCGTTGTGCGGCAGAAGCGATTACATACTTTGCGACAGGGAAAATCACGCCAGCATATACGATGCCTGTAAACTCAGTTACGCAAAGATGGTACGCTACCGCCACAGCGATATGCGGGACCTTGAAGACAATATTAGCCGCCTAAATCTCACAAATTCAGGGATATTGATCGTTACGGACGGCGTGTTTTCAATGAGCGGGGAAATTTGCAATCTGCCCGAAATCGTTAAAATAGCTAAAAAATACGGTGCCCGCATTATGGTTGACGACGCGCACGGTCTGGGCGTTCTCGGCAAATGCGGCAGAGGTACGGCGGAACATTTCGGCCTTGAAAAAGAAGTTGACGTTTATATGGGCACTTTTTCGAAATCTCTCGCAAGTCTCGGCGGTTATATGGCGGCAAGCGAACAGGTTTGCGAATACGTACGCCATAATTCGCGCCCGTTTATTTTCAGCGCAAGCATCACGCCTGCCTCGGTGGAAAGCGCAAGGGCTTCGCTTAAAATTCTGAGCGAACACCCCGAACGCGTTCAGGCGCTTAAAGATATAAGCGCGTATATGCGCGGCCTTCTTAAAGCAAAAGGCATTAAAATTATCGACGCTGAAACCCCGATTATCCCCATATACACTTACGACGATATAAAAACTTTCAAAGCCTGCGTAATGCTTCAGGAACGCGGCGTTTACGTTAACCCCGTCGTTTCGCCCGCCGTGCCTGAAGGATCGAGCATGATACGCACAAGCTACACGGCCACCCACACCAAGGCTCAAATGGATTACGCCGCGGAAAAAATCGAAGAAGTTCTTAAAGAACTCGGAATAATCTGACGCCGATCCGTCGCCCGTTTCTTTTTATTAAAAAATTTACGATACGCGGCGATTTTTATTGACTTTTACCGCCGCTTATTCTATAATATTTAAGCTGAAAAAAATAAAACGGTTTTCGGTCTTTCTTTTCCGTGAGTGTTCCCGGTCTACGGAGCGAAAGGTTCGTTTGACCGTTATTGACAGATAAACACAATTTAATACAACTTGCGCCGTTAGCCCGCGTCGTAGCGCGCAGCGCAGTCGACGATTTACCTGAAGCAAATCGCCTGACCTCTTGAGCGGCTACTCCTTTTTCCCAAAAACTTGCTTTGCAACTTTTCGGGAACCCTGTTTTCCGGTTGGGCGGTTATATACTTCTTTCAACACGGAAAACCTTAAGTTTTAATAAAATTAACTACACGCGCCATTAGCCCAACTGGATAGAGCGTCGGTCTACGGAACCGAAGGCTAGAGGTTCGAACCCCCTATGGCGCGCCAAAAACGTCAGGAATTTCCTGACGTTTTTTGTTTTTGACGAAAAAATGATTTTTATTAGAACGGGCAGTTCTAATAAGTTTTCATTAGAACAAAATATAAAAATCCCGCGCTTCGGCACGCTTCTCAAAAAACCTTTAAAAATGCCGAAAATGGCGAAATTCTAATGAAAATTCTAATAAGACCGTCAAAATCACCAACAAAACACACGCCTTTTCTAATCAAAAATGCACGTATTTTTACACGTATTTATGCACAATACGAATTTATTTATCGTTAAAAACGCTTTAATACGACAATACTGTCATTGCCGTTATCGGCAAAAACCGTGCTTTTCTTGTTGTTATTTTACTTGCTTTTTTGCCGATAATATGTTATACTTTCAGTATGAAATTTTTATCGGTAGCGGAAACCGCAAAAAAATGGAATTTATCTGAGCGTAGCGTGCGCAATTATTGTGCGCTCGGCAAAATAGACGGTGCTTATCTTACGGGCAAAACTTGGAATATACCAGAAAACGCCGTAAAACCCGACCGCGTAAACAAAAAACAATCCGCACCTACCACTTTGCTTGAAATTTTACAGGCAGAGAAAAACAGCCGCGTTTCGGGTGGAATTTATCATAAAGTCCAGATAGAACTGACGTATAATTCAAATCATATAGAAGGCAGCCGCTTAACGCACGACCAGACGAGATATATTTTTGAAACGAACACGATAGGCATTGAAAACACCGCCGTAAACGTCGACGATATAGTGGAAACGGCAAATCACTTCCGCTGTATAGATTACGTCTTAGAAACGGCAAAGAAACCGTTATCCGAAACGCTGATAAAAGAACTGCATCGCATACTTAAAACGGGAACGAGCGACAGCAGAAAAGATTGGTT
>JAGCZN010000125.1 GCA_017959995.1 Clostridia bacterium | reverse complement strand
AGCGTGGTGGCGGGCTGGCCGAGTTTTATATATCCGAGACCTACGTCCCTCAGGGTTTTTATTTTGGAGAACACGCGCGGAACGTTTGCAAAGAAATCCACGGATTCGTCGATAGTCATATCCAGTATTTCGCTTATGTTCTTCCCCTTGTATTTCACCTGCAGGGTTTCGCGGTTGTACCTTGCGCCCTTACACACTTCACACGGCACGAATACGTCGGGCAGAAAGTGCATCTCTATTTTTATAATGCCGTCGCCCGCGCACCGCTCGCACCTGCCGCCGGATACGTTGAAGGAAAACCTGCCGGCGTTGTAACCGCGCTCTTTCGCGTCCGGCGTTGCGGCGAAAAGTTCGCGTATGGGCGTGAACGCGCCCGTGTACGTGGCGGGATTGCTCCTCGGCGTTCTGCCTATCGGGGACTGGTCTATGGCGATTATCTTATCGAAATATTCTATTCCCCGTATCTCGTCGCAATTTCCGGGGCGGACTTTAGCTCCGTTCAGTTTTGCCGCCATCGCGGGAAATAAAACCTCGTTCACGAGAGAACTTTTTCCGCTGCCGGATACGCCCGTTACCGCGGTTATAAGCCCCACCGGAAACGCGGCCGTTATGTTTTTAAGATTGTTCTGCCGCGCGCCGATAACTTCAAGATACCTTCCGTCCGCAGGGTAACGGAAGGGCGGTATTTCTATTTTTCTTCTGCCAGAAAGGTAATCGCCCGTTACGGAACGAGGTTCTGCGCATATATCTTCGGGCGTGCCCGCGGCTACAACTTCCCCCCCGCGAACGCCTGCGCGAGGGCCTATATCCACGATGAAATCGGCGGCGCGCATGGTATCTTCATCGTGCTCTACAACTATCAGCGTGTTTCCGAGATCGCGCAGGTTTTTAAGCGTTGCGAGAAGTTTTTCGTTATCCCTCTGGTGAAGGCCTATGCTCGGCTCGTCGAGAATATACAGCACCCCGGTGAGTCCGCTTCCTATCTGCGTAGCAAGTCTTATACGCTGCGCTTCACCCCCCGAAAGAGTGCCGGAACTACGCGATAACGTGAGATATCCGAGCCCTACGTTTTTAAGAAAATTAAGCCGCGCCCGTATTTCTTTCAATATAAGTTGGGCGATAAGCCTTTCGGATTCGGTCAATTTAAGTCCGTCGATATAATCGTAAAGGTTTACGACTGACAAATCGCAAATTTCGGCTATATTCTTTTCGCCGACCGTTACGGCAAGCGCCTCCTTTTTGAGCCTTAGCCCGTGGCAGGTATCGCAGGGGACCACCGTCATATACCGTTCTATTTCGGCTTTTGTAAAGTCGCTGGTGGTTTCACGGTAGCGGCGTTCAAGGTTGTTTATTATCCCCTCGAACGAACCTTGATAACTGCCCTGAAAAGTGTAGGTATTATATTCTATGTTCATCTTCTCGCCGTTGTTGCCGTAAAGAAGAATATCGAGTATATCTTCGGGAAGTTCGCCCACCGGCGTGTCAAGACTGAACCCGTAACGCTTTGACAGCGCCTTGAAATACATCTGCGTGGTTTTTGCCGTATCGAGATTCCATCCGCTTACCGTAAGGGCCCCCTGACGCAACGTCTTTTTAGGATCGGGCATGAGTAGATTTTTGTCAATACGGTTGTTGAAGCCGAGTCCGTTACATTCCGGGCATGCGCCGAACGGGTTGTTGAACGAAAAAAGTCGCGGTTCTATTTCCTCTATGCTTATATTGCAGTCGGGGCAGGAATAGCGGGTGGAATAGAGTTCGCCCGCCTCCCCCAAAATTATCTCTACGAGCCCGTCGCTCAGCTTAAGACACGTTTCAAGGCTGTCGGTCAGGCGTTTTTCTATACCTTCCTTCACCACGAGCCTGTCAACCACTACGTTCACGAAATGTTTCTTGTTCTTATCGAGTTTGATCTCCTCGGTAAGTTCGTACACCGCGCCGTCAATATAAACGCGGGCGTAACCGCTTTTACGGTAGCCTTCAAGCTGCTTTTCAAACGCGCCTTTTCTGCCGCGCACCACGGGTGCGGTAACAAGAATTTTGCTTCCTTCCTGCATAGCCATAACGCGATCGGCAATCTGGTCTACGGTCTGCCGCTCTATCTTCTTGCCGCAATTCGGACAATGCGGAACGCCTATCCTCGCAAACAGAAGGCGGAGATAATCGTAAATTTCCGTAACCGTACCCACGGTGGAACGCGGATTGCGCGAAGTGGTTTTCTGGTCTATCGAAATGGCGGGCGAAAGTCCCTCGATGGATTCCACGTCGGGCTTTTCCATAAGGCCGAGAAACTGTCGTGCGTAACTTGAAAGGCTTTCCACGTATCTGCGCTGTCCCTCGGCAAAAATCGTATCGAACGCGAGCGTGGACTTGCCGCTGCCCGACACGCCCGTGAACACCACCAGTTTATCCCTCGGTATATCCACGCTTATGTTTTTAAGGGTGTTTTCTTTTGCTCCCTGTATGCGTATAAACCTGTTATCTCTCATAAAATACCTCAATAACGTGAGAAAAAGGCTACTTGTTTTTCAGCATCTTCTTTTTGAGAAGGGTTATCGTCTCTCTTATTTCTATGCATCTTTCAAAGTCTAGCTCGGCGGACGCCACCTTCATCAAAGCTTTCAGCTTCTCTATTTCTTCCGGTATGTCTTTCATTTTTATATCCGCCGTACGGTCGACTTTCTTAGTGATCTCCAACGTGTTGACCACGTCTTTTATTATGGTTTTCGGAACGATGCCGTGTATTTTGTTATACTCGCTCTGAATGGCGCGGCGACGGTTCGTTTCGCCAATCGCGCGTTCCATACTGCCGGTAATCGTATCGGCGTACATCACCACCTTGCCGTCGGCGTTGCGCGCGGCGCGTCCTATAGTTTGTACGAGCGACGTATCGCTTCTCAAAAAACCTTCCTTATCGGCGTCGAGAATCGCCACGAGTTTTACTTCGGGAAGATCCAGCCCCTCTCGCAGAAGGTTTATTCCCACAAGCACGTCAAATTCGCCGCGGCGAAGTCCGTTTATTATGTCTATTCTTTCAAGCGTATCTATATCGCTGTGCATATACCGCACTTTCATGCCGTTCTCTTTCAGGTACTCCGTAAGGCTTTCAGCCATTCTTTTAGTTAGCGTAGTTACCAAAACGCGGCCTTTTTCGCGCGTTATCGCCGAAATTTCCGTTTGAAGGTCATCTATTTGATTCTTTGTGGGGCGAACTTCAACTTCGGGATCGACAAGCCCCGTAGGCCGTATGATCTGCTCCACCACCTGCCCCGCCTGACCGAGTTCGTAATCGGCGGGAGTTGCCGAAACGCATATCATCTGGTTTATTCTCTCGTCAAATTCCTCAAATCTCAAAGGGCGGTTATCGAATGCCGACCGAAGGCGGAAACCGTATTGAACGAGATTCGTTTTCCTTGCCCTGTCGCCGTTGAACATGGCGCGGAGTTGAGGCAAAGTCATATGGCTTTCGTCTACGAAAAGAATGAAATCGTCCGGGAAATAATCGAGAAGGGTGAACGGCGGCTCTCCGGGGTTTCTGCCATCGAAATATCTGCTGTAATTCTCTATTCCCGAACAGAAACCTATCTCCTGCATCATTTCTATATCGTAGCGCGTACGCTGGCCGAGCCGCTGCGCCTCTATCAGTTTTCCGTCCTCTTTAAGCGCAGTTTCTTCCGTAACCAGATCCTTTTCTATGCGGGAAATGGCGTTTTTGAGTTTTTCGGAGCCCACGGCATAATGGCTTGCGGGAAAAATCACGGCGTGTTTCAGTTCGGAAACCACCTTGCCCGTCACCGCTTCTATTTCGCTTATCCTGTCTATCTCGTCGCCGAAAAACTCAACGCGAACGGCAACTTCGGAATTTGAAGCGGGAAAAATTTCGATCACGTCGCCGCGCACACGGAAAGAAGAACGGGTAAAATCCATATCTTTCCTATCGTACTGAATATCCACGAGGCGCCGCATGAGTTCGTCTCGCTCCATCTCCATTCCGGGGCGGAGCGACAGCGCGAGACGGAAATATTCTTCCGGCGCGCCCAAACCGTAAATGCACGATACCGACGCCACGACTATTACGTCCCGCCTTTCGGCAAGCGCACAGGTTGCGCTGTGGCGCAGTTTGTCTATCTCGTCGTTTATGGAAAGGTCTTTTTCTATGTAGGTATCGGTTTGCGGAATGTAGGCTTCGGGCTGGTAATAATCGTAGTACGAAACGAAATACTCCACTCTGTTTTCAGGGAAAAAGTCCCTGAATTCGTTGCAGAGCTGCGCCGCAAGCGTTTTGTTGTGCGCTATTACGAGAGCGGGCCTGCCGAGATTTTTGATAACGTTTGCCATGGTAAACGTTTTACCGCTTCCGGTAACGCCGACGAGAACCTGCGTGCGAAGTCCGTCCTTTACGCCCTCGGTCAATTTTTCGATGGCCTGAGGCTGATCTCCGGTGGGTTCGTATTTACTTTTCAAAATGAACGGTTTTTGTTGAATCATATCGTTTTTGCGTGAAATAAAGGACTTTCACTTAATAAGAAAATATAAAATTCTTCCCGTAACGAAGGTGAGAACGGCACTGGCTATACTTATTATAAGCCTTAAAGCGAGCGTCCTTCTCGATTGGGCGGTTTCCCTGCCGTAACCCTTACCGCGGGGCAAAAGTTCTATACAATACACCGTTTCTCCGTGCCGGTCAGACAAAACAACGCGTATATATCCGTCGTATTCAAGACAAGCGAGTATTTCGCTCAGGCGCTTTTCCGATACGCACGATTTAGGCGGAAATCTTACCAGAAGATCGGCAGGTGAAGCTAAACAGCTACTTTTTTCACCGCATATCGAAAAAACGGCTTTAAGAGCGGACTTTTCGTTTTTCGTAAGCATCAGAATATCAGCCCCGCTACGACGCCACCTGCGAAAGCGCCGGCAAACGCGCACGCAAAAATAATTAAAAGCGCCTTATTTCGCACAAAAACGCCGTTATTCGCTCCGTCAGGTTCATAGGCGTAACCCTTCGGCAAAACGGCGAGACAATATTCGGAAAAATCCGAAAATCTTAAATTGATATACCCGCGTTCGCTTAGTGCCGCGAGCATCCGTTCGGTTTCGGAAACGGTAAAGTTTCCTTGCCTCTTCATTTTTTCATTTATCTCGTCGGCGGATACTACCACGTATCCTCCGGACGGGCAAACGTTTTTCAGCGCCTCGAGAAGCGCTTCCGTATTCTTATCGAGCATACGGATATTTTGCCCACAAACAGTGTGTTTTATCCTTTATTTATTACGGAAAGCGCTGCCGCCACCGCAAACAGAACGGCAAAAATCACCGACAGCGCGGTTGCGGCTATGCCGATACCTATCGCATATCTGGACGCGTTTTCGTTTTCACGCCGGTTAACGGCGCCGGTTATTGCCCCCGCCACGCCGAAAAATACGCCGAGCCCCGCAAAAACCGACAGAATAAGCCCTATGACCGAAAGATTAAGGGCGATCCTTAACCTGCCGTTTTCCATTTCCTCTTTTGGATCGGGCGCAGGCTCGCTTTGTGAAATTTCCGCAGGGGACGTAAGTTTTTTATTTTCCTCTTCAACTTTTCTTTCCCTTACGTATATTTGCATACCTACCTCTTGCTCTGCGTTTTTTTATAGTATAACACACACGGATAACTTTATCAAACGAAAAAAGCGGTTTTAATAAATTTACGAAAAAATTTGAAAACACGCGTTATTATTGTTGACATTTTCCATTAAATGTAATAGAATAATTAAGCCGTGTGAGGATGGCGGAATTGGCAGACGCGTACGTTTGAGGGGCGTATGGTTATACCGTGTGGGTTCAAGTCCCATTCTTCACACCATGAAAGAAACCTGATTTGTTTACCTGACAAATCAGGTTTCTTTCAATGATATCCGTTCCTGTCGGAACGGGTAATATATGCTTCGCACATGATATATCCTGCGGGTATGATATACGCTTCGCGTATGAAGGAACGGATATCACATCGTATTGCGACGAAGAAGCAATATATCATGCCGTGCATCAGCGCGGTATATCATACGGCGTAGCCGTATATCATTTTTATATCGCTATTGACAAATTCTCGCTTTCCAAGTATAATGAAAGAAATCTACAAATCGGGATTTTGTGAGGTAATTCTATGGAAAGGGTAACCTTAAAAGAACTTGGTTTTAAAACCAGAAACGAGTCGTTGGCTTTTATTAAAAAACTATGGCGACAGGAAAAAGCAGAATGTCCGATTTGCGGCAGTGAACTGAAACCGCTCCATAAGAAAGCAAAGAAAAACGATTGTGACTGGCAGTGCAGGAATTGCAACAAGACGTATAAAACGATCCATTTGCTTGATGAAATCAATGAACAGATGCCGAACTGACAAATTCGGGTTTGTAGAGGCAGTAGGCGTGTACATTTTAGGCGCTTTTAGTTTGGAAACGTACCTTTTTGGAGGTCTTATAAAACAAAAACACCGCTTTTGTCTATCACGGTAAAAGAGGTTTTCCGTTTAAGTTTTTTATAATTTTCGACACAATAAATATAACAGATATACCGGAATATACGGAGATAGTAGAATGAAATTGAAAAATTTTTTAATCGTGGTTAAAGATATAGAGAGATCGAAAAAGTTTTATAACGATTTGTTCGGCCTTGAAATGCTGATCGATAACGACGGCAACATGATTCTTTCGGACGGGCTTGTTCTACAGGAAGAAAAGTACTGGAAAGAGTTTTTGAAAAAAAACGTTATTCCCGAAAACAATTCCTGCGAACTGTATTTCGAGGAGCCGGACATAGAGGCTTTTATTGAAAAACTCGAAAGAATTTACCCTTCCGTAAGTTACGTAAACAGACTTACGGTACACAGTTGGGGGCAAAAGGTGATTCGGTTTTACGATCCGGACGGCAACCTTATAGAAGTGGGAACGCCCGTACGGTAAACGGATATAATACCCCGCAACTTTTCAGCCTGTCAATACTCGTTCACGGGCTTTTTCTTTTTTTTCTCACCGCGAACAAAAATACTGAAACCGCCGCGGCGGCTATCCGAAAATGAAAAAACGGCGGCGGATAACACAACCCCGGACGTTTGAAAAAACACTCGCGAAACAGTTTACCAAAACGCAAATATGTGTTAAAATATTAAAAAGAGAAATAAATTATGAACGAACAGCGCACTTTTTTCGAAAAGCCCGAACTTCAGCCGCTTGCCGCAAGGCTCCGCCCCAAAACCTTGGAAGAATTTTGCGGGCAGGAACACCTTTTAGGCGAAGGAAAAGTACTGAGAAGGCTTATAGAAAACGACAATATAGGCTCGATGATATTCTGGGGCCCGCCGGGCGTTGGCAAAACCACGCTGGCGCGGATAATCGCCAACCACACCAAAGCCGCTTTTATTGATTTTTCCGCCGTTACGAGCGGTATAAAAGAGATAAAACAGGTTATGGAACAAGCGGAAAAGAACAGGCGTTTCGGCGAAAAAACCATTCTTTTCATCGATGAAATACATCGCTTCAACAAGGCCCAGCAGGACGCTTTTCTGCCGTTCGTTGAAAAGGGGAGCATAATTCTTATCGGCGCAACCACGGAAAACCCGTCGTTCGAAGTAAACGGCGCTTTACTTTCGCGCTGCAAGGTTTTCGTTCTTCATCCGCTCGGCGTGGAAGATATTAAAAAACTTCTCACGAGGGCGCTCAACGACGAACGCGGTTTCGGGCTTCAGAACTTAGTTATGTCATACGAACTCGTTGAAACGTTTGCGAACTTTGCGAACGGCGACGCGCGCGGCGCCCTTACCACGCTTGAAATGGCCGTTCTTAACGGAACCGTTCAGGGGGATACGATTACCGTAACGAGGGAAACGGTTGAACAGTGCACTTCTAAAAAATCTCTGCTTTACGATAAATCGGGGGAAGAACATTACAATCTTATTTCCGCGCTGCATAAATCCATGCGCAACTCCGATCCGGACGCAGCCGTATATTGGCTTGCCAGAATGCTGGAAGCGGGAGAAGACCCCGTTTACATAGCGAGAAGGGTAACCCGATTCGCCAGCGAAGACGTGGGGCTGGCCGATCCACGCGCTTTGGAAATTTCGGTTGCGGCCTTTCAGGCGTGCCGCCTTATAGGTATGCCGGAATGTTCCGTACATTTAACGGAAGCGGTGGTATATATGTCGTTGGCGCCGAAGTCCAACGCGATGGACGTGGCGTATATGCGCGCCCGCGCCGACGCTTTGAATATGCTTGCCGAACCCGTTCCGCTAGTTATCCGCAACGCGCCGACAAAACTGATGAAGGATCTCGACTATGGCAAAGGTTACAAATATGCCCACGACTACGAGGATAAACTTACGGATATTCAATGTCTGCCCGACAGCCTTATCGGAAGAGAATACTACACCCCCACGGAACAGGGAGTGGAGATAAAATTCAAAACCCGACTCGAAGAAATAAAAGAGTGGAAAAAGAAACACAAATGATTTTATACTAAAGCCCGCCCTTCGCATTTTACTCCGAAAGGCGGGCTTTTTGATTTTTACGATTATTCTACCGTTATCTCGGCAACTCGCACGACGTAACTTTCGCCGTATTCGTTCATAATGCCGCCTATTATAACGTCGTCACCGTTCTGAACGAAGTCGAGCCGCTTTCCGTTATCCAGCCATTTTACCGACTTTATGCCGTCCTTTATCTTCAGGCGGACGTTGTGATCTCCCTCCACGGTAAGCACGACGTTCGCTTCTACTTTCATCGGCATATCATGACAGAAAAGATAATATTTATTTCCGTTTTTCAGTATAAAATCTTTATCTTTTCCCAAAACGGAAGCGCCGCAAGGACGCGGTTCTCTCACCGCTTTATCGTATATTTTAATCCACCTGCCGAGATTTTTAAGTATTTCCCTGTCGAGCGGTTTAACGTATCCGTTTGCGTCCGGCCCGACGTTTATCAGAAAGGTTGCGCCGTATCATCTGCACGCGCAGAATTCTTCTATTATTTCCGCGGGCGATTTACAGTTGAAATCGTTTTTGCAATATCCCCAGTGCTCGTACAGCGTTTCGCACATTTCAGAGGCTATATATTTTGGCGCGCCTTCCATATTTATGGGTTGCGGTCTGCCCCGCTCGAACGTGACAGAATCAAGCTCCGGGTGGCCGAGCGCGCCGCGCGCGGAAAGGCCCGTGTTGTTTATTATCATTGCGTTGGGCTGGTATTTTCTTATGGTGGAATACAAGGCGTCCTCTTCCCAATCGGCTTCGGGCTTATCCCACATTCCGTCAAACCAAAATCCGCCTATCTCGCCGTACGACGAACAGAGTATTTCTACGCTTTTTCTGAGATATACGAGGTATTTTTTGAAATTTTCCCTGTATAACGGTTCGTGCCAGTCAAGCAGGGTGTGATATAAAAACGGCACGACCCCGCCTTTTCTGCATGCAGAAACGAACTCCGCCGTCAGATCTCTGCCGCTGCCGCGGTGAACGCTATCGTAATCGCTCAATCCTTTCGTATCGTAAAGGGAAAACCCGTCGTGATGGCGGGCGGTGAGCGTAACGTATTTTGCGCCGGCCGCTTTTGCCGTATTCACAAGGCGCGCCGCCCAGTCGGAACGGGGATTGAATTTATCGGCAAGCGCGTCGTACTCGGCTTCGGGAACGGCGGCGATCTTCTTTATCCACTCCCCTTTTCCCATAACGCTGTACGGGCCGAAATGAACGAACATCCCCAACCCGTACTTTTCGAATTTCCCGATGTATTCTTTAACTACCATCCGACTTCCTCCGAAACTCAAAAAGTTGTCGTTTTTATTATACACGGTTTAACGTATTTTAGCAAGCAGTTAGCCGATTTTACAAAAATCACGCCGCGGCCTTACGGCCACGGCGCAACAAGCGGAAATTATCCTTTATGTATTTTCGATCGCTATCTTCCCTGCGGCGGCAGATTGTTTGCACCCTGCGGGTATAGCGGCAGTTCGAAAAATCCCGTGCATATCTCGTGCGTGTATTCCTGGCAGGGCGGTATGGCGCAATAACCGTATGAAGGAACGAGAAGCTCCACTTCCATAACTACTTTCAGTATCACCGTAAGACAACCTGATACCGTCATGGAAGTTTCGTTAACGTACGTGCCCTCCGGCGCTACGAAAGAAACTACAGCCTCAACCGCGTAAGGCATAACGGACGGCTGCGGAACGAAGAGAATTACGTCTTCATTGACCGTCAATTGCGATCTTGCCATACCCTCCACACCGTTGGCGTCCGTATAAAGCACCTCTATGGGAATGGTAACCGTAGCCTGCACCCTTGCGCAATTTTGCCTGTCTGCAAGGCGGTCGACGCCCAAATTCGATATTATGCCGCTCGTAACGGTACTTCTCGCGCTGGTAAAAGTGAGCGGATACGCCGGGTTAGCGGGGAAAAAATCGTACAACGTTATTCCGACGCCGTCCTGACGTTCCTGCCTGATACACGCGTCGAAAACCCTTTTTACCTGAATACATATCTTTTCGTTAAGTCCGTTCAACGGATTGCCGGTTATGGTTCCCGGACATTTATCCGACTGATAATTAGAAAAAAATGACATTTTTTACCTCCGTTTGTATCTCTGTTTAATTATATGCGCGCACGTGTAAAATATGTTACGGAAAAACTTTCGGCGCTTCAACTTATGCGCGCGGGCGGGGAATTTTATTCCCCATTACCGTAATATGCTGAAAAACAGCGTTACGTTACGCTTAAACGCTCCGTTTTAGTACAAAATATCCTTATGAACACTTCGATCGGAAAATTTGCGCTTGCTTTTTTAGCGGCGCTGTGCGTTTTATTCGCTTCCTGCACGAAAAACGTAAAACAAAACTCTTTCGGAAACGTTGAAGGAAGACTTATCGATTACGGCGTAACGACCGAAAAGAAAATCTGCCTTACGTTTGACGACGGTCCGTCTTTAATAAGCGAAACCATCCTTGACGTTCTGAAAGAAAAAAACCTGAAAGCCGCCTTCTTCGTTATCGGCAAAAACGCAGAAAAACACCCTGCCGTTCTTAAGCGTATGTTCGACGAAGGCCACACCGTGGGAATACACACCTACACGCACGAGTATAAACGGATCTACTCCTCTCCGGAGGCGTTGAAAGAGGATATAAACCGCTGTTTTTGCGCGATAAAGGCGGTTAATTGTAATTATTGCCCGGTTTACTACCGCTTCCCCGGCGGCTCGTTCGGCTTGTCGGAAAAGCTTGTGAGCGTTCCGGAAGAGATGGGACTTATACGCGTTGACTGGAACGCTTCCTGCCGTGACAGTGAAATAAAACCTGCAAACGAACACGAACTTGCAGAGTATGCCCGTTCAACGGCAAAAAATAAAAATAACGTGATATTGCTTATGCACGATGCCGCCGACAAACGTTTTACCGCCGACGCGCTGCCCGAAATCATATCTTACTTGTATTCGGACGGTTTTTCTTTTGTTCCTCTTGAAAAAGTTATAAAAATCAGTTGATTTTTTGTATTAATTGTTATATAATTACAATGTTTGAGGGCAACTGCACGGAGAGGTGGCTGAGTTGGCTGAAGGCGCACGATTGGAAATCGTGTTTACCCTATAAAGGTAACGTGAGTTCGAATCTCATCCTCTCCGCCAAGTGGTAGCGATAAGAACTTATTATCGCTACCACGTTTTTATTGTTTTGATTTTTGTATATAATTAGAAATTTTTAATTCAATATGTTGATAAAATATCTTTTGTGAAATTATGGCCATAAAAAAGTCGTTTTTTTGCATATATTCACTTTTTATACAATCCTTAATATTTTTTCTTCCCGAATTTATGCCGTAAGGGGCGAACGTTGTAGCACAGTACTCGCGCAAGTAAACGGGTT
>JAGCZN010000124.1 GCA_017959995.1 Clostridia bacterium | reverse complement strand
TTTTCCCGCGGGCGCGGTACGTATTTACTTATATATCTACCGCTTATATATCTACCGCACGAAAAGCGGCGGATCAGACGATAGTTATTCCTTCGGGAAAGACGCGGATCTCGCGGGAGCCGAGCGGCGCCGCCTGAACGCAGTAAGCGTACCTGCCCTTGTGCGTAAGCGCGGGCGGGGAGTTTTCAACGTTGAAAACAGCCCTGTGCGCGTTGCCGCCCTTTACGTAAAACGCCGTTAATAACGAGCCGCTGCCCGATACCACGGCGTTTTTTCCCATATCTATACGGGTTTGATTCAAAAACTTCATACTACTGCCTCAAAGGTTAAATTAAGCGGATAATCCGTGAAATACGGGGTTTCCGTGTAGACGGAGAAGGTTTCGTCGGGAGAATCCGCCACTATTTCGAAGCGGGCGGTTACGGACGAAAACGGGTGGAATAAAAACGCCGTGTCGATCAGTCCGTCGGCCATGGGAATGATTCTACCGCCCGCATTTACGGCGCCTATCTGCGTAAAATCTTCGTCCGCGCGGTAAACTGCCCACGAATTGCCGTTCCGCACCGCAAAAATCGTTCCCGACGAATCGCAGGCAACGCCGCTTCCGCCGCGGAAACTGTGATAAACGCCGGCGTTTTCGAACATATCGTAAACGAATACGGACGACGCGTACGCCACGAAAACCTTTCCCCACCTGCCGCCTACGCACGAGGCGAGATTCGAATTAGTTTCCACTACGGCGCTTTTTTGCGTGAACGCCGCGCCGTTAAAGCGGAACTGATCCATATTTTCAGGACGTACGGCGGTAAGCGTTTTTGTAACTCCGTCAAAGGAATAAATAGCCGAAGCCAACGACTGCGTTTGGGCCGCCGTTATGGTATTCGCCTGAAGCGTAAATACGGAAAACCCGCTTTTTCGCGTTAAAATAACGGTATCGTTGTTCACGGCGAACACGTTTTCAAAGTCGCCGTCAACGCTGTAAACGTTGCCCGAAGACGCATTTGAAAGCACTACGCGGTCGAGCCGACCGCTCTTCAGAACGAACAGGTAATCGGGCGAAAAACACGCGCCGAGAACTAAAGCGCCGTAAAAAACCCCGTCAAACGCGTTGCACGGCGTGAATTTTCCGTTCTTTTTGATAAGCGTAACGCCGTTATCGTGCACGATGGCCGCGGCGGAGGCGTTACCGTCGGTCACCGCCTCTTTTATATAAAACGGCGAGGGAAGTTCCCGCGCGACGCCGATACTTTTTCCGACGAGACGTTTGACCGCGGTTGTTTCCGTCAATGCGCTGCCCGCTGAACTTGTTATTTCCGCTTGGTCGCAGTCCGTCAAAATCAGTCTGCCGCTCGCGCTTCTTTCATCGGAAGATGCGGAAACGAGATTTGCTTTTACCGAAAAAATATGCCGCTTATCTGCGAAAAAGGCCATATATTTACATTCAGACGAATTCGGTAAGGCGGACAGTACGATACCGCCCGAAACGTTTTCACGCTCAACGGATACCGCCTGATCGCCGTAGGCCGTATCCGGCGCGTTGCCGCAGACGGCGGTGAGAACGGGATCCGTAATCCCCGCGAGGTATTCGAAAAGCGGCTCCGGCTTTTCCGAAAAGATTATGCCGCCGCCGTTTATTTTGATATAGGCGCGGGCGATTATTTCCGTGCTGCCGGAAACGTTCACCCCCTTCAGGGGCGTTGCGATATTTACGGACGAGTTATCTTCCGTACAGAAGGAAAAAGAAGTAAGCGCGCTTCCCGCGGCAAAGTCAATAACGCGCCTGAACGTAAGGCACGCCGCGCCGTTGCCGAGATATTCCGCGCCGAGATATTCCGCCGCGGCGGAATTTACGGAGATACTGCCGTTATGCGTATACGATACGCTTAATTTGCTAAAGACGTTGCCGCTTCCGAAACGGTTGGCAAAATTCGACTTGACGACGTTGAAACACCTTTCGCCGCCGTTCGATTTGATAACGAATTGCGTGTGCATTTATTCCTCCGCTATGAAACTGATATTGAACGTATCGGCGTTATCGTACCCGGTAGACGGTAGACCGTCGAACAGAGTGAGATAGCCGCCGCTGCCCGCTACGATACAGATTTTTCCGGAAAGCCTTACGGCGGAAAGTTCGCTTGCGGGACAGGTTAAGGCGTCGCAACGGGTAAGGCTGTTATCGGCCGTGTTCAATACGAAATGAATTATTCTGCCGCCTGCCGCCGCGAAAATTTCGCCGAGACCGTCGAAAGCCGGTACGCCGGTAACGGCTTCCGCCCCGAATACTACGGGAATGAAAACGCTGCCGAACGTATACGAGCTTTCCGCCCCCAAAAGGCAGGCGAGCCCCGTTGAAGTTACCGCCGCAACGTACTTTTTGTTTTCGATAACCAGCGCGCGGGCGTATTTTATTCCGTTTATAACGCCGCGCCTTGAAGTTTCGCCGCCCGAATACGAGTAAAGTTCAAGCGAGCCTGACGAGAGGACTATATAGCCGCTTCCGTCGGTAAACGCTTCGGCAAAAACGTCGGTACCGCCGCTTATCCTGCCGCTTACGCGAAGCGTAAAGCCCGAAACGGAAAAACTCTCGCCCGTGAGCGTTATTTCCGCCCGATGCGCGCCCGAAGGAACGGCGTTGCAGGTAATATCTACCGAGATCGCGCCCGCGGGATAATTTCCGGATATAAGCGTTTCCCCGTCCAGACCAATAACCGCGGAAACGTCGTCGCTGACGTTCGCCCTGACCGTTAATTTTATTTCCCCTTCCGAAACGGCGGAAAATCCGAGAGACCTTTCGAACGATTGCGCCGCGGCGGCGTTATCTTCTTTCACGCCGACGGATACGCTTGACGAAGAAGCCCCCCTGCTAATCTCGCCGATTTCCGAATATAACTCTTCTATGCGCTTTAACGCAAGTTTACCGTAATCCATAAAACCTCCGATAATGTTGGAAAAAGGCCGCTAATACTCTATTTCCGCCTGCGGCGCGGAAATTTTTGCGCCCGGCCCTTCGGCTGTAACGGCAAAGGAAAAAACGTGCCCCGCAACGTGCGGACGGATTATTCTTCTTCCCTTGCCGCCCGTTACGCGGTAAAGACGACGGCGCCCGTCTGCGGTTATTATAAGCCGCACGTCCTTTTCGGTATAGAGCGAAAATTCGGTGAGCACCTTTTTTCCGCCGACGCCGAAATCCGTATCCGCGGTGACGAGTTTGCCCGCATGAAAGGGCGGAACGGGCTTACCGCCGGCGGTAAGAACGTACGCGTGCGAGTCGGAAACGGCGAAAAGCCGTTTGCCGGCGGAGTCGTAAGCGACTGAAACCAGCGTGGTATCCATTAGGTCGCACGAATCGTTGCCGAATGATAAAATAAGGCGTTTTTCCGCGTTTTGGCGGGTTTTTACGCAGGCGTGGTATCTTCCGTTCCATATAAAACCGCACGCGCCGTCGCCCGCGTGAACGCCCGTTTTTTCAAACTTAAAAAAAACGGAAGCTCCGTTATACAAGGCGAGGCCGCGCTCGGTAAAAACGTAGGCGTATTCGCCGCCCGAAGCAACCGTTTCGGGCAAAAGTCTTTCGCCGTCGGCAAACAGCGTTCTTGCGGTGAAGGAATTGCCGAATTCCGATCGCCCCACTCTGCAGACGCCGCGCTCGCCCGCGATAACCACTTCGTTCCCGAATACCGCGGCGCCCTTCGCGCGCAGGTTCCTGCCCGTATCGAGGGTAAACCCGCCCGCAAGCGACGAGAAGTTGAACGGATCGTTCGGGGCGGAAACGTACGCCTTTGAATCGGTTACCGCCACCAATCTGCCGAAAAATTCGCACACCGCAACCACGCCTTCGTCCACCGCGGAGAAGGACGAAGAAAACCCGTCGTAAAGGCACAGCCGCCCTTCCGAATCGCCCGTAACCGTGCAGGGGTTGCCGTATGCGGTAACGTTTGCGAAACTTATATTGCCCGTGTAGGTTATATCCGTTTGGGTAAAAACGGGATGATCGGACGAAATATCCGCTTCGTATACCGTGCCGCCGCCCGCAAACAGTAATTTTTCGCCCGCGTTCGTTACCGAAACGAATATCTTTTCACCTTTTACGCCTTCCGGCAGGCTTAACGCGTTGCCGTTAAAGAGGGCGCGGCCGAGCGTGAATCCGTCGGTAAGCACGTTCCCCTCGGCGTGGAAATTCACGCACAGCGCGGCGGGAGAGGTTTCGGGCGAGGAAGTGAACGACTCGCCGAACCCCGTAAGATTGCCGAAAGTTATTTTTTTTACGCTCATAGCCATCTCCTTTTCGGCAGAACGAGTTTTCCCCTCGGTTTAAGACACGCCCTTACGCTTTCTTCAAAGGCCTTACGCCACTCCGCCGCCTTGGAAAATTCGCCCGCCGCGCGAAGATAAGCCGCGGCGGTACCCTCGGCAAGCGCGCGGGGCGTTATTTTATCGAAAAAGCCGTAATCGCACTCGTCGTCAATTCCGCGGTCCTCGGGAATATATCTGTATTCGATAACGGTAACGGGGCGGGTTTTATCGAGCGTAACGCCCGCCGCCGACTGCGTATACGATACCCCGAAACCGTATTTATCGTTTACGGAAAGTATTTCCGCAGGGATATCCGAAAAAGCCGAAAACGGTATTTCCTTCGTGTTTTCGGCCACTAATCGCTTTACCAGCGGGGCGTAATCGGTAGCCACGCAACACAGCGCCGCGTTGTACGCCGAAAGAAGTTTTTCCGTTTCCTCTTCACGCGAGGGAAGATCGTCGGTAACGCCGCCGAGAAGATATTTTACCTCGTCGTCGAGCCCTATAATTTCCGCCGCAAGCGAAATTATACGTTTAACTAACATAGTTGCACCGTCCTTTTTTCCGCCGGCGCCCCGCCGGTAAAAACGGCGGGGCGCGGCGGACGAATATAAAGTGGATTACGCCTCGGTTATACCGGTAAGCATACCCTGTCCGCATGGGCGCGAACAGAGAAGATCCGCGTATTTGACGAGCGTTGCCGTGTAAACGGGTTTGCCCGCAACCTGTTTAAGAACCTTTCCGTCGGAAGTTTCAAGCCACTTCCAGTCGCACAGCTGGTGAAGGTTGAAATCGTCCGTATTGAGAAGGTACATGGTTCCGTCGGGGCAGAATCTGTCGGACACGACGGGTATTCCGTTGTAAGTCATAGCGGTGTAGCCGCCCTGTATATCGGTTACGTTCACGTTTCTCTTGTATTCGGAAAAATATTCCTGCAAGGCGCGCTTTACGCCCGAAGAACATACGATAAAGTTCACCTTACTGCCCGTATTTTCCTCTATTTCGTCGATGGCCTTCTGTATTACCGTTTCGGTTATGGAGCCGACGCTCGACTTCATATACGGAACGAGCCACGGGTGATCCGCCCTGTTGAGCCCGTAGATGGTGCCGGTGGATTTGAATATCGCGCCGAGGCCGGTTATTTCCTGGCCGAGCGAACCCTGCACCGTAATGAAATCGTCGGCGGAGATCAGAAGCGAAGTTATGGTAGTGCCGCTGAACTTCACTTTTTTGTTCGCTCTGTCAACGTAGGTAACGGTTCTTCCCGTCACGCCCGTTACGGGCGTGGTGCCGGAAACGAAGTCCACCACCATTCCCTCGAAAACGTTCTTGACAGAATCGAACGTCACGGCGCCGTCTTCGCCCACGGAAACGACCGTGGCGAGTTTGCCGGAGCCGTCGCCGAACAACATTCTGCCGAAGTTGAAAGAGGAGGATTTGACGAGCCCCTCCATCTCGGCGTTGAGAAGATTTACGAAAGCGCCCGCGCTGTTTTCGGAAGCGCGCACGGCTTTATCGCTTATTTCTATGGTGCCGTAAAGATTTTTTAACGTGAGCACGAACTGCTCGTAATTGTTTCCCGCGGAGTCGGGAAGATCGCCCGTTTCCGTTCCCGCGCCGATACCGCCGTTTACGCCGTACTGCGCGAGTTTGCGTATTTCCTTGCCCCATACGTCTTGCGAGGTCTGCTTGATAGCCGCAAGAAAGGGATTTACCGAAGTGTTGAGCTGTTCGGCTACTACTCCCAGATATAAACTTTTCAGCGCCTTGTCGGCGCCGGTCATAGTTACCATTATGTTTTCTCCTTAAACGTTTTTATTTTTGAAAATATCGCCGGCGAGAACGCCCGCTTCGGCTATGGTTTTGGGTTTAAGCGGGGGAAGCACGGGCGCGTAGCCTTTGGGCGCCGCCTTGAATTTGGCCTGATTGCGCGCCGCTATAAGAAGATACTCCTTAACTATCGCCTCCGTTACCTTGCCGCTGGCAAGCGCCTTTTTGATTATGGCTTCTTCCGAATTGTTCTCCTCTTTAAGCGCGGCCACTTCGTCGCGCAGGGCGCGTACGTAGCCGCGCGTAAAACAGCCTTTGGAAAAATCCCCGCTCTTTATCGCGCCCTTGACGGCGGCTTCGGCGTCGGCTTCGGGAAACTGTTCGAGAAATTTTTCAAACTCGGTGGCGTTTTCTGCCGCGGATTTTATTTCCGCGTTATCCGCCGCGTCCGTTTGCTCTTCTACCGCGGCGGCAAAAGCCTCCTCGGTAACTTCGCCGTTTTTTTCGATAGCGGCTTCATCCGCCGCCGTTAAAATTTTTTCCTCTTGCATAATTACCTCTAAATTTATTGATTTTGCGCGTTTTCGGCCGCTTTTTTCTCTGCGGCGGCCTTTGCTTCAACGTGGAGCGCCAGATGTTCGGATACGATCTCCTTAATTGCGTTGCCGTTTTCCAAACGGGCGTATTCTCTGCCCACGAGGAAGCGGGTGTGCTCCGCGATATGAATATCGTGGTCGTCGTAAATTTCAAGTACGGGCGTTTTTTTCAGCGCCGAAACGTTTTCTTCCGCCGCGCGCGATACGTGCATGGCTTCCGCGGATTTTCCGCTTTCAAGCCCGCCGAAGCCCATAAGTTCGAGAAGTTTTGCCTTGGTGGATTGCCCGATAGCGCCGTTTCGTCGGCGAGAAGCCCCGAAGAGATGATCTCAAGCACGTTACTTCTGCGCTGCGAAGGCGAGTAGCTCAATTCGTTTTCGGTTTCGAACACAACGTCGTCACTGGTAATATCGCTCGCCGTGAAGTAGAACACCTCGGCTGCGCCGCCTTCACCGGCAACGCGCATGAGTCTCGGTCCGAAAGTGAACTGTTTGAACATTCTTATTATGCGCCTTGCCGTTTCCCTGACCGCACGCCTGATGTTTTCGGCGGGAACGGTAAGCCGCTCGTCGTCCTGCTCGAGCAGTATCTGAAGCCCTGCGGCGCTGGTAACGCCGAGAACGGATTTGTAGTTCTGCGACACCTCGTTCACGCCGCCTAAAAGCACGAATTCGTCAAGAAGTTTTTCCTCTTCCTTTTCAAAGTCGGCGGGAAGGGATTCCGCCGCCATCATTTTAGGCGGTTCCGAACCCTGCCTGTAGACGATTATCTTTCCCGGCTGAAGCCCGTCCTCCGCAAGCGCTTCCACATCGCAGGAACCGTCTTCCACGGCAAGGACGCCCATTGAAATTCTGTTCATGAACTCCTGCTTACGGTTTCTTACCGCGTTGTAAGCGCGCTGTACGGGAATGAGCCGCTCTATTACCCCGCTGCCGAAAAAACTGCCGGGCAAACTACCCGAAATCTGTTTTACGAAGGGATACTGCCTTGCGCCTTCCGCTCCGTTTTCATACGGAAAATCCGCGATATACAGGACTTTTCCGCCCGCAACGGCGGTGATTCTGCCAAGCGGGAACTTATCGCAGGGTTTTTCGTAACGCTCTATCAAAATAACGCCGTTCTCTTCCGACCTGCTTCCCCCGAACGAAAGCGCGGCCGATTTTTAGCCGTGCACTTCCACGCCGTACGCCTCGGCTATCTTTTCTGCGGGAACCACTCTCGCCCTTATTATACTGTCGCAATCTTCAACGTTTTCGCGCGTTAAATCGTCGGGAAATATCTCGAACGGGGAAATAACTTCTATCTCCACGTCGCCCTCGCACACCGCGCGCCCGTCGCTCAAACCGAGCACCTTGCCCTTTTCGGGATTCCAGCCCACGAGGTAAAACGCCGTGCCGATTGCCTCGCTCCACCGCGTGGCGGACGAAATAAGGGCGTCCTCGTCGATGCGGGCGCAGGTGGCTTTAAGCACTTTACCTGCGATTCGGGAGGTATACAGATCGGAATCGTCGTCCGAGGCGGAGCGCACCGACATTGCCGGCCGAACCCTTGCGAGTTTGGCAAGGCGGGTATCCATAACGGGCAGAACGTGGTTGTAAACGTTTCTGCTCTGCCAGAAATAGTCGGCGTCCTGTTCCCTTACGTCGCCCGCGGCGGATACGCCCATATTCTGCCTGCCCGCAAGAAAATCAAGGCAAAGTTCCCACACGTTTTCAAGCGGGCGCCTTGCCTTTTGCCTTTCGATAAAATCCGCGGTGATCTCTCCGGCCAGTTCTTCGCTGAATCTTTCGGTATTTTCGTTTTGGTTGAATTTCATCGTTTCATTCCTTTTAACTCGGCAAGAAGCCGCTCTTTTTCCGCCGAAAGTTCCTCGTCGGTCATATCCGCAACGCCCGCAACGTTTTCTTCCATAACCAGTTTGGCGGCAGCCACGTCGGGCGGCACGTTTTTGATTGAAACCTTGCGTTTTACGAGCTTTATTTCACCATCGCACTCGGCGTATTCCTCAACGGTCTCGGTTGCGTCGTAACCGACGGCGCGGCGAAGAAGGGCTTCTTCAACGAGTTGTTTTCTGTTTTTTTTCATCTTTCATTCGCCTGCCGCGCTCGCTTCAGTTTGCGGGCAAGCCTGTCTTTGTCCTTTTGAATCTCCGTCGGCTCAACTTTGGGAGGTGGCTGCGCCGGACGCGACGAAATGTAATAACGCAGTTCGTCCAGGGCGTGGTCGTCTTTTTTCAGGGGAACGTCGCCGTCTCCCCACCAATAACTTTTCAGCTCTCTGATAAGGTTTACGCACGTTCGGAATATGAACAGCTTTTTTGTTGAAAACGCGCGTTTTACGCGGTTTATGCCCGAAAACAGATCCTTGTTTACGCGCGTGTTTACAAGTATGCCCTGTTCGTAAAAAAGTTCGGCAACGCTCTTTTCCGAGGCAAGCGTGCGTTGCGACGCGGCTGAATATATAAGCGCTTCTATGCGGCCGGCGGAATCGGTATGCCAACCGAGCGCGGCGGATATTTCCTTTATCTTCGCGGCGTGGTGATCTACCGTTCTGCCCGCCTCGTAATGCTCCGCCACAACGTACACGTTTCCGTCGAAATCCACGGCGTACCAATGGCAGGACAGCGGGTTTCTGAGCCCCGGATCTATGGAGAGTTTATCCTGCCAATCCCGCGGAACGTCGAACGGATCGATAACGTGCCCTTCGGTAAATTCGGTGTAAACCAGCCCTTCGGCGTTTTTGAATCTTCCGTAGCGGCGGCTTTCCAGTTCTTCGGGCGAAAGCGAACGGGTAAGATCTTCAACCGCGCTTTCGGGAAGAAACGGATTATCCGCCCACTCCATAAACTCGCACCAGATATCGTTCCCGTCCGCCTTAAGATAAATATCGGTGTAGGCGAAGGTAAGGCCTTTGAGCGGCGTCATTGTGGCGAAGATATCACCGCGGCGGTCGAGCACGCGCATGCGGCACTCCTCGTAAATATCGCGGGGCGGCTCCTCGTCGAACCAAACGTAGTCAAGCGAACTGCCCTGAAATTTTTCCCTGCCCTGATCGCAACTTTTGAAGCCTATAACGGATATTCCGCCGAATACGTTCTTAACCTTTATCTGGTCTATCACGCCGTTTTCGGGGTATTCTTTTTTGCCCGAAAGCATTATTATATCGGATATCCAGCTCTTATCGAGATAGCGAAGAATCTTCTTCTGCGCAACGTCTCTCTGCACCTGCGAGGAAAGCGAGACCACCCAGCCGAAAGTATCTTTGCGGTTTTCCCTGTAAGGGTGCGCGCCGCGCGCCATATACACGCATTCCACGGCGCCGCACTCGGTTTTGCCGCTGCGGTTTCCGCCGAAAACCCATCTGTTTTTGCTTATGCTTTTGTGAAACGCCAACTGCTTCAGGTGAACTTTTTCGCCGCGGTTGTATTTGTAAAGCGGAAGTTCCGCCCTTCTTTGCTGTTCGCGCCCGATCTCGGCAATTCTTCTTAACGTATCCTCGTACGATTTCGACATATTCTCTCCGTATTCAACCAAATAAGCCCCGCGCGCGCAGTGAAAGCCGTTGTATAATTTTTTATACCACGATCATGAAGCGCATAGTTTTAGCCGCGGTACTTACGTTTTTCGCCGCGTTTACAATCAACCCCGCGCACGCAGTGAACGCCGCGGCGGCGTATTCCCTTACGGAAAGCGAGGCTTCGGACCTTATCTCTTCGGGAGAGACCGTTTACGCGCGCGTCTTTACGGACGACGTACCGCTGTGCCTTGACGAAAATCTGACGGACGTTCTGTTTTTACTTCCCGCCACTTACTACGTAAAGGTTACGGAATACTCGCCCGTATCCTGCCGCGTTATCTACTGTTACGAAGATTACGACTACGCGCGCGGCGTTTTCGGCTACGTTGATACCGCACTTCTCACTTTCGTTGCGGAGCCGCCCGCCGGGAAAAGTTTTCCCAACGTGTTTCCCGAGTTCGAAGGTAACGGCACATTCTGGAAAAACAACCGGTTTGAAACCTACTACTCCGCCGCCGACTCGCCCAAAACTTCCGACGCCTTCTTCTACGGCTATTACCCGAGCGCCGGCGAACGTTACTGCTACGTGCTGCGCGGGGGGAAGTTCGGCTATTACTCGGCAGACGTTTTCGGCAGAATAGATATTCCGCCGCACCCCGATCCGAAACCATTGACGAGAACCGCCCCCGCTTCGGAAAGCGCGCCCGAAAAGGCGGAAAAATCCGGCTTTTTTTCGAGCGACGCCAACAGAGTTCTGTTTGTAGCGGTTATATGCGTTATTGCGATAAGTGCCGTATATCTCGTGTTTTTGCCAAAAAGACGGGGCGAACCGCTACCCGGAGAGGACGACGAGAAGGAGATCGGTCAGGACTGAACCGTCTCTCTGTAAACCCCGCCGAGCACCGCGGGTTTCATCTTTCTCACCCTGCGCGCCACGGCGGCTTCCTCGTCGATCACCATTCTTCGCTTCACGTCGAGAAAACTTATCTTATCGGCGTATTCGCTGCGGAAAATTTCACCCGTTACGCCCTGCGCAGAAAGCGCCTCTTCAAACCGTGAAAGCGCCGCGTTTATTTTTCTGAAATACGACCTTTTGGAAAAATACAGTTCCTTTTCGCTGCGGCCGTACTTCGCGGCGAGAACTTCAACGTCTTCCGCCGAAAGCGACTTCAACGCCCGCTTCGCCCTTGCCTTCAGATCGCAGATCAGATTCTTTTTCTCTATCAAAGTACATATCCTTTCCGCCAGTACTTCGCACGGGGCGGCGTCGTAATACGATTTAACAGCCGCCTGCTCAATAACGTTTGCCATATCCGAAATAAGGCGGTTGAGTTTGCCGTAAGATGATAGTACCGTTTTTGCCGTTACAAACATTTCTGTCCTCCTTGCGTTGAGCGACTTCATTATAACCCCGCCCGGCGGCGACGGAAAGGGGTGAGCGCCGTTTTGCCCGCCATCGGCAAAAAGTTGGCGCTCGGCGTTAAAAACCTACGCGACGCGGTATATAATATTTCGCAAAAACGAACGTTTGTTCTTTTTTTCGTACATAATAGCATTTATATATGACAGAATTTGTCAGTAACTAAAAAATATATAAAAAAATTTTCCGAACAAACCATAGACAAACCAACCCCGATATGGTATGATATATATAATATCTTATCTTTGGTATTTATTATGGCGTTCAGACCGAAGTTTTTCAATATAACCGTAACGGTTTTATCCGCGGCGATAGCGTTTGCAGCGTATTTTTGTTTTGCCGTTTTATCTGCGCGCGCCTTTGCGGAAGAACAGGAACTCGGCTCCGTTGCCTACCTCGATTACGCCCTTACAAACCCCAAAGCCGTTTACGCCGACGGGGAGGTGGTAGCCGTATCGCAGGAGAACGGAACGGTGTTCTTTTACGACGGTAAAATTTACGAGAGGAACTTTCAGACCGCCGACCAGCAAATAGTAAGAAACGGCGATTATCTATATTACACTTACAACAGTTTGCTGAAGCGCACGCGCGTGGGCGTGTTCGACGAGGAAGACGTTACCGACGGGCAGGGAAACAAACTTCAGATAGCGGCAAACGCATTTTCGCTTGTGGAAAACAGGCTTATTACCCTCACTAATACCGACGCGCTTCTGTACGCCGATATGTACGCGGGCGCGCCTGTGCCGTACCCGTTCGACGCACCCGTTGAAAATTACCGCGTGCGTTCGGGCAACGTTTATTCCACGTTAAACGCCGATTACTTTGCGCTTATCGAAGTTCTTTACGAAAACGGAACCGCGATATATTCAAACCCCGAAGTTTACCCCATCGCCGACTATATGACCGACGTGGACGGAACGCTGTATTTTTCAAACCGAAACGGTATTTCCCGCCTTAAAAACGGAGACGTTAAACAGGTGTACGTTTCCGCCGACGTAAAGGGCGTTTGCGGTTACAAGAGCGGTTTACTTTTCATTGACGGTAAAAGCGGCAAAATAATGCGCGCCGACGCGGAATTTGAAACCGTTGAGGAATTTCACTTTGACGTGAAAGTGGATACCGACGCCGCCGTTCCGCCCCCCGCTTCCTACCGCGATATGCAAACGGTTACCGTGCAAAGCGGAAGCCGCATACACCTGGGCAGAATAGAAAACGGCGCGTTCAACTTTACCGAAACGGTAGTTACCGCATTTAACGAAGATTATATAAAGATAGGTTGCGAAAGCGGTTACGCCGTGCTTTTCGGAAACAGCGGCTACGCGTTCATTGCCGACGAATACGCGCTGCCAAAAACGCAAAACACCGCGTTAACGTTTGAAAAAGGCCTTATTCTGCACGACTGCGCATCCTACGACACCTGCCTTGCGCTTAAAGAAAGAGAGATTTTTTCGCTTAAAAAAGGCGACGAAGTAACGCTTATAAAAGCCTACGAAATGAACGGCGTAAACTATATCCTGGCGGAAACGGCAAACGGACTATCCTTCGTGCCGGCGGGCGAAATAACGGAAAATTTGGCTTCTCCACTGCCGGTAAACGTTGCCCGCTCTACCGTTACGGAAGGAAAAAACAACGTTACCGAGGCCGTGGTGATAATGCTTTTGAGCACCGCCGTTCTGTTGCTTGCGCTGTTCGTTATACTGATTAAAAAAGAATACGTAAAACTGTAAAAAAGAGGTAAAATATGGGTATTTTTGATTTTTTCACGAAAGAGACCGACCGCCCCGCGGAAAAGAATAAAAACCGCGTGGCCATAGGCAAGCCTATAAACACGCGCGAAAATAACGGCGGGGCGCTGCAGGTTTTCCGCCCGAAAGAGTTTGCGGACCTTACCCCCATAATCGACGCGCTGAAAAACAACCGCTCGGTAATAGTTTACGTTGACAAGATGAACAAGGGCGACGATATGCGCGCCATAGATATTCTCTCCGGCGCAATTTACGCGCTTGACGGAAGTATGATGCCCATTGAAGACAACGTGTATATCTGCACGTTGGACGGGCTTACCGAAAATTGACGATCAACGAAAAAACGCCGCCGAAAACCTGACGTAAAAAGGTTTTCGGCGGCGTTTTATTTTGCCTTAAAATGCCGATAATACCGGATTTAGCGGGTTTTTTATCAAATCACCCTATTTCGATCTCCTTTCCGTACCGCCCCGCTATATCGCGTGAGGCGACGAAGGCCGAAGAAAACGCCCATTGAAGATTGTAACCGCCGCAGTCGCCGTCTATATCCATGATCTCGCCCGCGAAATATACCCGCGGCTCTAACGCGGAGCGCATGGTGAGCGGATCTATTTCCGAAAGGCTTACGCCCCCGCGCGTAACCTGCGCGTAGTTGAAGCCGAGCGTTCCCTCTACCTTCAACCTGAAATCCTTAAGTTCCTTAACGATGCGGTTTACGCGGGATAAAGGGCACTTTTCTTTGAGAGATACGCCGGAGCGGGCAACGATCACCCTGCCGAGCTGTTTGTTTACAACGCCCGTTAAAATATCTTCCGCTAAAAGATACGGCGCGGAATATATCTTTTTTATAAGGGCGTTTTCGAGTTCCGCGGCGGATACTTCCGGCAGAAACTCTATGGAAAGTTCCCCGCCTTTGCAATCGGCGGCAAACCTTGAAACCTGAAACGCCGCGTTGCCGCTTACGCCGAACTCCGTAAACAAAACGTCCCCTTTTTCACGCATTTTCGGGGTACCGCGCTCAATAAACGTAACAACGGCTTCCTGCTTTATCCCATTTAATTGTTTTATTCCGTCCGTTTCGGTTTTGATCTGAACGAGCGAGGGATAAAGCGGCGTTACCGTATGCCCAAAAAGAGAAGCCAAAAAATAACCCGAGCCGTCCGTTCCGAATTGCTTCCGGCATTTTCCGCCCGCCGCCAGAATAACGTTTTCGGCTTCAGCGCGCGCGCCCGACGCGGAAATCATCGTTACCGTTTTGCCGAATTTTATATCCTTTACTTCAAAGCCGGTGAAAATTTCCGCACCGTTATGCTCTATGCGGGCGCGGAGAAGATCCAGCGCGGACGAAGCCTGAAACGACGCGGGATATATCCTACCCTTTTCCGCGGCGGTAATAACGCCGAGCGAATTGAGAAATTTAACCGTTTCGCCGTTTCCGAAAGCGCCGAGCGCGCCCTTGACGAACGCGGAAGCGTCGCTTTTCTCGGAGTGATAATTGCTAACGGAAAGATTTTCGTTAGTGAAGTTGCCCCTGCCGTTGCCGGTGGCGGTTATCTTTTTGCCTACGCGATCAAGCCTTTCAAAAACGGCCGCGTAAGAACCGAACGCTTCCGAAAGCATTGCCGCCGCCGCAAGGCCCGCCGCTCCGCCGCCTATGATCGCAACCTTGTAAATTTTGCCCATACAAATTTCCTCTTTTATAATTTTAACACATCCGCGCTTTTTTTTCCAGCTTAATGGGAATACGTTTGACTATTTTTTAAGAATATATTAAAATTTTTATGGGAGTAAACGCAATGGATAAAATAAAACAATACCTTTCCGATAATCCGCAGTAGGTTACCGCGCTTATAATTACGGCGGTAATTCTTTTGGCGGCGTGCATACTCGGTTATTTTATAAAAAAATACGATCTTTTAAGATTTATGGACGGCTGGTTCAAAAAGAAACCCGAAAATTTAAGTTCTGTCGAAACGGCGGAAGATGCCGACGGTAACGACGGAAACGCAAACGAAAATCCCCTTTACGGCGAAGAAAATGCGGACGGCGCGCCCCTTGAAACGGCGGGCGAAGCGCTTAACACGAGTGACGAAAACCACGCCGCGGACGAAAAAGACGAAACGTTTTCCGCCGCCGCAAGTGACGAAAAACGCATAGAAAACAGCGACAGGTTTTCACAGCTTATAAGACATTCGCTCGAAAGCGAAAAGACGAGCGGTTACGAAGAGGATATAAAATTTTCACCCCCGCAGGAAAAAACGAAAAAAACCGAAAAGCCGCCGAAACCCGTTGCCCCCGCGCCGGAAGAGATAGCGGCGGAATACGAGGGCAAATGGAGAATTGTAAGAAGCGGAAATACTTTCGTTGCGGAACTTTACGACGATTCCGACGAACTGCTTATGCGCTCTGACCATTACGCAAATTACGCCGGCGCGAAAAAAGCGGTGGAAATGCTTAAAAAATACGTTAAAGGCAACAGTTTTACCATAGCCGTAAAGGACGAAAAATTCCTGTTCAAGTTGTTTACGCCCTCCGGCAGACTGGTTTGCGCGGGCGAGCCGTGCGAAACGCGCAACGAATGCCAGGCGCGCATAGAGAAAGTTAAACGCGTGGCGTTTAAGGCGGAAATAGTAAGAGGATAGTTATAGCGAAATATTCGCGTAGCGCGAATGAAACGCACCGTTCGCGCAGAGCGATAAATTACGCTTCTTCCGCGCCCGCGGGAACGTTGCGTATTACTTAAAAAAATAAAACGCGGAAAAGCGGCGGACGCTCTTTTTCCCGCGCGGTTTTATTTTCCTTTCCCCGCGGAGATTTCCTTTGAAAATCTCCGCGGTGATTTTTTTGAACGTTAAACAACCGGACTTTTCACCGTTCATTCCCGTTTTTCGATAAGATCCGATTTGCTTACTTTAACGACCAGTTCCTTGAATTCCGCCTTGTATTCGTTCGTAGAACAGCAACCGAGCGAATCGAGCGTTTCAATAACGTTCCGGAGCGAGGCGTTCGCCATATAGGCGGAATTGCGGATCACGAGAGAAAATTCAACTACCGCGGCGGCAAAGCGGTGATCTTCGCCCGCCTGCGCAATATCGCTGTAAATTCCTACGAAAGATTTGGAGTATTCAAGGTTTTCTTCGGTTAAAGGATCTTTATATTTTATTCTTATACTCGCAACGCTTTCGGGGTAAGCGCCCTGTTTGAGTTTTATTTCGTAACAGACCATAGCGGTGGTGTTGCTGCCCAGTTCGCCCGCGTCCGTAAGTTCGTTTTCAAAATCTTCTTTTGTAATAGTTTTGTTTTCGTAACCGATAAGGCGGTAAGAATCCACTACGTCCTCATTGAAAGTTATTTCGGACTTAACGTCTTTAGCGACAACGCAAAGCGCGTTATCCATTTCGTCAACAAGCACTTTTTTCGCTTCGGAAAGCGAATCTATATAAGCGAAGTTGCCGTTGCCGTTGCGGGCAAGCGTTTCAAGCATGTCGTCGCGGTAGTTTCCCATACCGTAGCCGAGGCAGGTAAGGTATACCCCCGTTTCGGCCTTTTCCTGAATAAACTCTTTTAATTCGTCCACGGAAGAAAGACCGACGTTGAAATCGCCGTCGGTTGCGATAAGAACGCGATTGTTCCCGCCGGGTATGAAATTCCTTTCCGCCGCGGCGTACGCCGCCTGTATGCCGCCCGCGCCGTTCGTACCGCCCGAAGCGACAAGCGCGTTTATCTTCTTTTCAAGCGCGGAACGGTTACCCGCGTTCACACCGGAACAGATCGTCCGCACGCCGTTCGCGTAGGTAACTATGGATATTTTGTCGGTTTCGTTAAGGTTATCGAGTAGCATCAGGAACGATTTTTTAACCAGCCCCAGCCTGTTTTCCCCCGACATAGAACCCGATACGTCTATCAGAAACACGAAATTATTGCCCTGCGAATAACGTTCTATGGTGGTTTTGCGGGTTCTTACCCCGACCGAAAGAAAATAGTTTTCGCTGTTCCACGGGGCGACGGTAAGTTTTGCAACGGAAGAAAACGTTTCGCCGGAGTCGGGTATGGAATAGGAAAAATAATTGAGCATTTCGTCCGTACGGATCGCGTTGCGGTTAATTACCTGCCCGTTGTTTATCATGCGGCGCAGGTTGGAATACGCCGCCGTATGAGAATCCATTGAAAAATAACTTTCGGCGGCGTCCTCGGTTTTTACGAAGGGAAGTTCGTTAATAACCGAATACGTTTCATCGTTCAACCTGTCGTAAAAACCTAAGCCTTCAAGCGCGTCGGGGGCGTACAGGCCGCCGCCCACCCACGCGTTGTTCCCCGTGCTGCACGCGGCAAACACCGCAAAAGAAACACATAAAAGTATTGCCGAGAGTTTTATTTTTTTGATGATCAAACCCGTTTTTTTCATAATTACACCTCTTATTTTTTTTCGGGGACCGGAGTCCTTACGTATATAAGACTGAAAAAAACGGAAAAATGTTACAGCCGTTTCAAAAAAAATTTCGCAAAAACCGCAAAAAAACAGCCGCGCGGAATGATTTTTATACGAAAAAAGCGTTGCGGTTATTACCGTAACGCCTTGTTTTATACGCGTTTTTCGCCTACGCCAGATACTCGAAATTCGGCCATACCATATTCAGTATCGTTATTATTATCTTGGTAACGCCGCTCTCTCTCATAAGGCCGCCGAGCGGTTTATTGAGCGGGTTGTAATCGAGGAAGATCTTCGATACGAACGAGCCGCCCGCGGAAAGTTCGGTATAAAAGTCGTACTCGGTGCCTTCAAGCGAGGATATGACCGCGAACGCCGCAAGCAGAATGGCGATCCATAAAATAAGATTTACGAACAGGCCGATAATTCTGTCGGCAATTACTTTTTTCGTTTTGCGGCTGTAAATTATTCTGTTCGTGAAATAATCGCACACTATAAACGACACTACGAACATCACCGCGAACGCTATCACCACGTAAAGCGCGCCGGATTCCATCGCGTTGGAAAAATCACCGCTACTTACCATTTCGGTTATCATTTCCATATCGGCGAATTTCAGCCAGATCATCGCCATACCCGCAAGCGCGCCGAGCCCCAAACAAAGTATAAGTTCCGCGAAACGGAGCACCGTTTTAAGTATCCCCTTGAAAAAACCTATCACTGCGGCAAGCGCCAGAACAGCGAGAATAACGATATCGCAAATAGACATACTTTTCCCTTTAACCAGCTGTTTATTTATTACATTATATTATAATTCGCATTCGTTGTCAAGAGTTTTTTTGAGATTTTGCTTTCCCGCGGCGCGATATATCGCGCGTTTTTTACGGAAAACCTACGCCGCGGGAAGCAATCGGCGGGTTTTACGCGGTTTATACCAAACGAGAGGAGTGAATCGGCTTCGCCGAGAATTGCGGCCTGCCGCCGCGTGAAAGATGAAAATTGTTATATTTTAACTTAAATCCTCAACGTTTCCGCAAGGAAACATTTCACCATTCACCCATTCACGTCGCGCAAGCGACAATTCACTTTTTATATCCGTCTTTCAGCGAAACTATCTCGTTCAAAGAAGCGCCTTTTTCGTTGCTTCTCTTGTAGTAGCCCGTTCTTAAAAGCTGGAAGCATTTGCCCTCTTCCGCCTCGAAAAGATAGGGTTCGGCAAGGGCGGAAAATTCGTGAACGCTGTCGTAATTCATTCTCTCGGCAAAATCCTGCCCGGGGTACTCGGCGTCCTTCAGAAGATAATCGAACTTTCTGGCGGTGATCGGGCGGCAGTTGTTCGCGTCCACCCAATGAATAGTGCCCTTGCACTTTATTCCGCTGTTGTCGTTGCCGCTGTGCGATTCGGGAACGTAGGAACAGTATATTTCGGTAACGTTGCCATCTTCATCCGCCAGATAATCGTCGCACTTAACTATGTAGGCGTTTTTAAGGCGAACGTAGCCGTCCTTTTTCAGGCGGAAATACTTGGGCGGGGGACACACGGAAAAGTCTTCGCGGTCGATATATATCTCGCGGGAGATGGTTATTTCCCTCGCGCCGAGTTCCGGCTTGTTGGGGTTTATATCGAAGTTGAGTTTCTCGCTTTTTCCTTCGGGGTAGTTAGTAAGTATCACCTTTACGGGATCTAAAACGGCCATCGCCCTCTCCGCCTCGATATTGAGGTAATCACGCGTAAAATGTTCGAAATAGGCCACTTCTATCTCGGAATTGGCCTTGGCAACGCCTATTTCCTCACAGAAGTTTTTAAGCGCCTCGGCGGGAATGCCGCGGTTTCTTAAGCCCGTTAAAGTGGGCATACGCGGATCGTCCCACCCCCATACGGCGCCGTCTTCCACAAGTTTTTTCAGGTAGCGCTTGCTCATTACGGTGTTGGTTATATTGAGGCGGGCGAACTCTATCTGGCGGGGCTTGTGCGTTACCCCCGTGTTTTCCACAACCCAGTTGTACAGCGGGCGGTGGTCCTCGAATTCAAGCGTGCATATAGAGTGGGTTACGCCCTGCATTGAATCGCATATCGGGTGAGCGAAATCGTACATGGGGTAAACGCACCACTTATCGCCCGTGCGGTGGTGCGTTGCGCGAAGCACCCTGTATATAACGGGATCGCGCAGGTTTATATTGGGCGACGCCATATCTATTTTAGCCCTTAAAACCTTTTCGCCGTCGGCAAACTTCCCGTCGCGCATGGCGAGGAAGAGTTCAAGGTTTTCTTCCGCCGAACGGTTTCTGTACGGGCTTTCTATGCCGGGCTCGGTAAGCGTGCCGCGCGTTAAGCGAATTTCTTCCGCGGAAAGATCGCACACGTAGGCCTTGCCGTCCTTTATAAGTTTTACGGCAAGGTTGAAAATATCATCGAAAAAGTCGGAAGCGTAATGCACCTCGTACCACTTGAAGCCCAACCACTCTATATCTTTCTTTATCGCGTCAACGTACTCGGTCTTTTCCTTGGAAGGGTTCGTGTCGTCAAAAAACAGATTGCACACCCCGCCGTACTTTTCCGCGGTGCCGAAATTCAGGCACAGCGACTTGGCGTGCCCCACGTGAAGATACCCGTTGGGTTCGGGCGGAAAACGCGTGTGAACGGTGGTAACTTTGCCCTCGGCAAGTTCTTCGTTTATAATGTCTTCTATAAAATTTTTGGCTTCTACCATATTTTCTCCTGATACGTTGATTATATTTGCCGTTGGCAAATGCTATATACGCACCGTTGGTGCGTGCGATATACTCGCTTCGCTCGTACGATATGTTCGCCGTTGGCGAACGTTGAGGATTTAAGTCATTATTTATATATTAACATAAATCCTTTACGTTTCCGAAGGAAACATCTCGCGCACGCCATAGGCGTGCATCTCGCGTCCGAAGGACATCTCGCGTTACGCAAGTAACATATCGCATCGAAGATATATCGCGTTGCGTAAGCAACATCTCGCGTCGCTTAAACGGTATATCACGTTGATTTAATCAACTCTCTCCGCAGTCCGCGGGAAGTTTCAGTTCGTCCGCCGCGGCGGCGTAAACTTCAAAGCAGCCTTCCATCTCCTTATGAAAGCCGAAGCGCAAAAGATCCAGCCCCCACGCGTCTTCCGTGGTGAAGCGCTTGAACGGCGTTTCCATGCACTTAAAAACGAGCGTGCGGAACATGAGTTCTTTATACGGGCACGCGGGATCGGTAAACAGGCGGAAACGGTTATCCACTCCGCCGTAAAACTCGCCCTCGTCGCAGCGCATAACGTAGTACAGAACGCAGCCCGGTTTATAGGAAATTTTAACTTCTATCATAATAACTAATTGTAACACAGGTAAAGATTTTTTTCAAATTATTTCACTTGACTTTATAATTTTTTTTTACTACAATCTATATATAATCTACAGAGAGGCACAGCTATATGACGGTTACTATGGACAAGATCGTAAACCTTTGCAAAGCGCGCGGAATAATTTTTCCCGGCAGCGAAATTTACGGCGGAATGGGCAACACCTGGGACTACGGCCCCGTGGGCGTTGAAATAAAAAACAACATAAAACGCGCCTGGTGGAAGCGTTTCGTTCAGGAAAGCCCCGACTCTTTCGGGGTGGACGCGGCCATACTTATGAACTCCCGCGTGTGGGAAGCCAGCGGGCACACCACCTCTTTTTCCGATCCGCAGATGGACTGTAAAGAGTGCAAATCGCGCCACCGCGCGGATAACCTTATAGAGGCGCACTCCAAGGGCGAAGTAAACCCCGATCTTATGACCAACGAGCAAATGGAGGCCTATATCGCGGAGCATCACGTTACCTGCCCCCGTTGCGGCAACTTCAACTGGACGCCG